>DATIZS010000338.1:0-6922 GCA_035516955.1 Rhizomicrobium sp. | reverse complement strand
CGTGGGGGCGGTCTTCTTCTTCGACCGCCGCGCCGCGCATACGCTGGAAGCGCCCTCGCTCGATCTCGCCAATCCGTTCGAGATCGGCGAGGTCCTGCGCTTCGGGCTGCTGCTCGCGGTCATCATGGTGGCGGCGAAGCTTCTTCTGACCGGCTTCGGCGAGAGCGGGCTTCTGCCGCTTGCGGTCCTTACGGGGCTCGCCGACGTCGATCCCATCACGCTGTCGGTCGCGCGCATGCTGGGGGTGGGCCTGACCCCGGCCGTCGGCGCGCTGGCGATACTTCTGGCGGGCACGGCCAACCTCGTGGCCAAGGCCGCTGTCGGGCTCGCGGTGGGCGGGGTGCGGCATGGCGTGCCCATGGCGCTGGCCGCCGCCGCGGCCATCGCGCTGGGCGCCGCAATTCACGTTTTCGTCGTATTTTGAAGCATTTGGTGAGTGCGGCGGCCTGACCCGACGGAACCGTTTACGCAGGCGATTTAAGCCCCTAAAACCTCCCCGCACCGCAATTTTCCGCCGGGGGCATAGTGTTCAGGAAGATCCTCATTGCCAATCGCGGCGAGATCGCGTGCCGCATCATTAAGACGGCCCGCCGTATGGGCATCAAGACGGTCGCCGTCTATTCCGAAGCCGACAAGGACGCGCTGCATGTCGAGATGGCCGACGAGGCCGTCGCCATCGGACCGGCGCCGTCCGCGCAATCCTATCTGGTCATCGACAAGATCGTGGCCGCCTGCAAATCGACGGGCGCCGAGGCCGTGCATCCGGGCTACGGATTTCTTTCGGAGCGCGAAGCCTTTGCCGAAGCGCTCGCGAAAATCGGCGTCGCCTTCATCGGACCGAACGTCAAGGCGATCGCCGCGATGGGCGACAAGATCGAATCCAAGAAGCTCGCGGTCGCCGCCAAGGTTACGACCGTTCCCGGCTTCGTCGGCGAGATCAAGGACGAAGCGCACGCCAAGGCGATCGCCAAGGACATCGGCTATCCGGTGATGGTCAAGGCCTCGGCCGGCGGAGGCGGAAAGGGCCTTCGCATCGTCCACGACGAAAAAGAAATCGTTCAGGCCATCCAGTCCTCGAAGAACGAGGCGCGCGCGAGCTTCGGCGACGACCGGCTCTTCATCGAGAAATTCGTCACCGAGCCGCGCCACATCGAAATCCAGGTGCTGGGCGACAAGCATGGCAATGTGATCTATCTCGGCGAGCGCGAATGCTCCATCCAGCGCCGCCACCAGAAGGTGATCGAGGAAGCGCCGTCGCCATTCCTCGACGAGAAAACGCGCAAAGCGATGGGCGAGCAGGCCGTCGCGCTCTCCAAGGCCGTGGGCTACGACAGCGCGGGCACCGTCGAGTTCATCGTCGACAAGGACCGCAATTTCTACTTCCTCGAAATGAACACGCGTCTTCAGGTCGAGCATCCCGTGACCGAACTCGTCACCGGCCTCGATCTGGTCGAGCTGATGATCCGTTCGGCGGCGGGCGAGAAGCTTGCGCTCAAGCAAAGCGATGTGAAGCTCAACGGCTGGGCCATCGAAGCGCGCATTTATGCCGAAGATCCCTATCGCGGATTCCTGCCGTCCACGGGGCGCCTCGTGCGCTATCGCCCGCCCAAAGAGGGCAAGCGCGGCGACGTCACCGTGCGCAACGACACGGGCGTTTATGAAGGCGGCGAAATCTCGATCTATTACGATCCGATGATCGCCAAGCTCTGCACGCACGCGCCCACGCGCATCGCCGCCATCGACGCCATGGGCGAAGCGCTCGACCAGTTCCGCATCGCCGGCATCAATCACAACATCGCCTTCCTAACCGCGATCATGCACAATGGCCGCTTCCGCGACGGGCGCATCTCGACCGCCTTCATCGCCGAGGAATATCCCGACGGCTTCCACGGCCGCGCCATGGACGACGAAACGCGCCGCCGGTTCGCCGCCACTGCGGTCGCCGCCAAGCTCGCGCGCACGCAGCGCGCAGGCACCATCTCCGGCCAGGTGAACGGTGCGATCCGTCCGCCCGACGAATTCATCGTCAAGCTCGGCGAAGACACGCTCGACGTGAAAGATGTGCATCTCAATCACGGCCGCTTGCGCGCGACGATCGATGGCGCGCCATACGAAGCGGGTCTGCGCTGGCATCCGGGCGAGCCCATTCTTTATCTCGACGAAGCGGGCCGCGAACGCGCCGTGCAGATCGAGCGCGTGCATGGCGGCTACCGCCTCAGCCAGGGCGGCATCCAGATCGTCGCCACGCCGCGCCGTCCCGAGCTTGCGAAACTCGCGGCACTCATGCCGAAGAAGGCGCCGCCCGATACGTCGAAGATGCTGCTTTGCCCCATGCCGGGTCTTGTCGTCTCCGTAAACGTCGCCGAAGGACAGGAAGTCAAAGGCGGCGAAGTGCTCGCCGTCGTCGAAGCCATGAAGATGGAAAACGTGCTTACCGCCGAACGCGACGGCACGGTGAAGAAGATCAACGCCAAGAAGGGCGACAGCCTCGCGCTGGACGACGTGATCCTCGAATTCGCATGAGCGACGAAATTACATCCTTGCGCCTTCGCATCGAAGGCTATGTGCAGGCGGTCGGCTTCCGCAATTTCGCGATCATCGAAGCGCGCCGCCTCGGCCTCGACGGCTGGGTGCGCAACCGCTCCGACGGCACGGTCGAGGCGCTCGTATCGGGTGACAACGCGAAGGTCGAACTCTTCGTGGCCGCGGCGATGCGGGGCCCGCGCGGCTCGAAGGTCGACAATGTCGAATTACATCGTGCCGAACCGCCGGAGGAAAAAGGTTTCCGCCGGCGGCCTTCGGTGTGAGCGCAATCCGGCGAAGTGTGAAGCGGTTCGCTGTAGATTGCGCGACCAATAATAATATCAGGCGCGCTTGAACAATTCGCGCAGCACCGAGATCAGGAACACCAACATTCCCAACATCGCAACGCCGGCGGCCGCGCCCGCGAGCGGGCCGTAGGTGTTCTCGCCATTGGGGGCGGTAAGCGCCAGATAAAGATAGGGAATCATGGCGAGTGTGCCGCCGACCGACAGCACGAAATTCGTCCAGGCCAGCGCGGGCGAATAGGTCTCTTTTGTCAGCGCATAAAATGTGCCGAAGAGTGCCAGCGTCACCCAGCCCAGAAGATTCATGTGCGCATGCAGCGGCATGAGCGTGTAATCCTGATGGCTGGCCATGTATTCGCCGAGGCCCATTCCGCAAAGAACGAGAAGCGCGCCGACGAGGAAAAATGCGACGGATACTTTTGGCATGAATGCTCCCTCCCTGATGGTTGGCCGCGATGATAGGCATGGCGCGTGGTTGCGCCAGTGGCCTAAGGCTGCACGTCCCCAAAAACTTCACGGAACGCCGCCTTCAAATTGACGTCGGCATCGTGCATCGACGCGGGAATTCCCAGATCGGCGAGGCTGGTCACACCGTGTTCGCGCACGCCACATGGGACGATGCCGGAAAAATGCGAAAGATCGGGATCAACGTTCAATGCGATTCCGTGAAACGTCACCCAATGACGCAGCCGCACACCAATCGCGGCGATCTTGTCCTCGCGACCAGCATTGGAATTGGCGCCGCGCGCCACCCAGATGCCGACGCGCCCCTCGCGCCGCTCGCCCTTCACGTTGAACAGCGCCAGCGCGCGGATCAGCCATTCCTCCAGATCGTGCACATAGGCGCGCACATCGGGCTTCCTGCGCTTCAGATCGAGCATGACGTAAGCCACGCGCTGGCCCGGCCCGTGATAGGTGAATTGTCCCCCGCGGCCGGTTTTGAACACGGGAAAGCGAGGATCGATCAGATCGGCAGGATCGGCGGATGTGCCTTCGGTGTAGATGGGCGGATGCTCGACGAGCCAGACGAGTTCGCACGCATCGCCGGCCGCGATCGCGTCGGCGCGCCGCTCCATGAAGTCCACGGCCTCGGGGTAGGGCAAAAGCCCTTCGCGAACCCGCCATTCCACCGCCGTTAACGCCGCCGAAACCATGATCGCCGCAGGATTTGCCGTTCTTCCAGGCAAAGGCACATGTCCTCCAATATCGAAAGCGTCAAGGTCGAAATCTCGGTCGTGCTGGGGCGCTCGGTGATCCCGATGCACCAGCTCCTGCGCATGGGTCGCGGCGCCGTCATCGAGCTCGATTCCCGGCAGGACGATGCGGTCCTGGTCCTGGCCAATGACCGGCCGGTGGCCAAGGGCGAAATCGTGCTCCATGGTGACCGGATCGGCGTCGCCATCACGGAATTGCTCAAGAATTTCGAGTAGTACACTTCCATGAGTGTATTAAATTCTATTCTGCAGCCCATCCTTGCATTTTAGGGCCACGCTTCGTATCTCTGCTGTAGAACCCGCCAAGGGTCCAGCAAGAGGCGGCCATGCTTCCCATCGTACTCGATCAGGACGAAATCGCCGCCGGTCTGGCCGGGAGGGGCGAGGGCCTCAAGCGGCGCGCGGCGCTGCTGGAGCAGGCCGGGATCATTCCCGCCCGCATCGAGGCGGATGTGCCGCCAGACGCACTGGAGGGCCTCACAATCCTTTTCATCGCCGGTCTGGAGCGCGACGAGGCCGCCTTGCTGGCCGCGCGCGCCAGGGCGAGCGGCGTTCTCGTCAATGTCGAGGACGAGCCGGCGCTTTGCGACTTCCATGTTCCCGCCATCGTGCGGCGCGGCGACCTCATCGTATCGGTCTCGACGGGCGGACGCGCGCCGGGGCTCGCCCGCCTCATCCGCGAATGGCTCGAGCGCAAGCTCCATCTAGAATGGGGTAGCCGGCTCGACGGCATCGGGCGGGCGCGCGAAAGCTGGCGCGGCGCCGGTCATCCCCCCGCCGAAGTCTCGCGCCGGCTCCGTGCTTACGTCGCGGAGAAAGAATGGCTGTGAGCGCCGTCATCGATCGCGCGCGAGGGCTGGTGCCGCGTGCCTTCGACCGCGAAGGCGAGGGCGCGAACGATCCCGCCATCGCATCGCGGCTGGCGCGGCTTCAGGCCGCCGCCGCGGGCCGCGACGCGCACGGAATCCTGCGCCTGGCGCTCGAAGAGGAATTCGCCGGGCGCACGGCGGTCGTTTCCTCCTTCGGCGCGGAATCGGCGGTGCTGCTGCACATGATCGCGCAGATCGAACCTTCGACGCCGATCCTCTTCCTCAACACCGGCAAATTGTTCGGCGAGACGCTGCGCTATCGCGACCGGCTACAAGATCTGCTCGGGCTCACCGACATCCGTTCGCTCGCGCCGCGGCCCGACGATCGCGCCCGCCTCGATCCGGAAGGGACTCTGTGGTCGCGCGACGCCGATGCCTGCTGCAGTTTCCGCAAAGTGGCGCCGCTCAAGCGCGCGCTCGACGGTTTCGCCGCGCAGATCACGGGCCGCAAGCGCTTTCAGACCAATGCGCGCCAGGAAATGGACCGCGTTGAATTCTTCGAAGGCCGCTTCCGCTTCAATCCGCTGACCGACTGGACGCTCGCGCAATTGCAGGCCTATTCCGCCGAACACGATCTTCCAGCGCATCCGCTGGTCGAGGACGGCTATCCCTCCATCGGCTGCATGCCCTGCACGCGGCGCATTCAATCGGGAGAAGCCTATCGCGACGGACGCTGGTCCGGCCTCGACAAGGACGAATGCGGCATCCACACGGGCGTCGACGGCGAGGGGATTTAGTCTCCCAATTCGAATTTGCGGGTCGATTCGGACAGATTCCGGGCGCCCATGATTTTGCGCTTTTTTGAAAGGCGCGCGTTCGTCGTGCCTAAATCATTGAATCCTATCAATCCGACATCGCCCGCGGCTGCGGGCGATCCAATTTCCTTGAACGAAAATGGATGGCCCGGACCCGCCTACGCTTTCAGCTTCGGCGGGCAAGCAAGCCGTGCCATGACGAAGTGAGGATTCAGATTCGCAGGTCGATTCGGACAGACTCCTCCTTACGGGATGTTCGGCATATGCCGACGGCCGAAGCCGAACACAAAATGTAGACCTCTCACCGGCGTGGGACCGCCGGAGCACCTCTTCGAACGAAATTCTCGGGATTTAGGCGAAATGGGGATCGGACCGTCACGGTTCAAGGGGGCGGCGCCAAATTATTTTCGCGCGCGCGGTGCCTCCAAACACACAGAGACGATATCAGATCCTGTTCACCGGGAATTTCAGATAGGCCTTCCCATTGTCCTCCGCCGGCGGCATGCGCCCGGCGCGGATGTTCACCTGGATGGAGGGAAGAAGCAGCAGCGGCGGCGCCAGCGGCTTGTCGCGCGCCTTGCGCTTCTCCACGAATTCGTCCTCGCCGATGCCATCGCGCACGAGGATGTTCTTGGCGCGCTGCTCGGCCACGGTAGTTTTCCATCTATATTCCGTGCGGCCTTCCGGCAGATAATCGTGGCACAGCCACAGAACCGTTTCCGGGGGATAGGAGAGCAGCCGCCTGATCGAGCGGTAAAGCGCGCGCGCGTCGCCGCCGGGAAAATCGGTGCGCGCGGTGCCGTAATCCGGCATGAACATCGTATCGCCGATGAAGATGTTGCCGTCGATTCTGTAGCTCACGCATCCCGCCGTGTGGCCCGGCGTGTGCAGCACCTCGATTTCGAGTTTGCCGAGTGGAATCCTTTCGCCGTCGCGCAGCAGCCGGTCGAACGGCGCGCCGTCGCCTTTCACGTCCTTGGCGTTGAACATCGCGCCGAAGAATTCCTGCGTGCCCTTGATGCCTTCGCCGATGGCAATTTTCGCACCCGTTTTTTCCTTGAGGTGCTGGCTCGCCGTCAGATGGTCGGCATGGGCGTGGGTTTCCAGGATCCATTCCACGGTCAGCCCCTTCGCCGCCTCCAATACCTTATCGGCGGAAACCGTCGAGGTGCGCGCCCGGTTGAAATTGAAATCCAGCACCGGATCGATGATGACCGCCCGCTTGGTCGCCGGATCGCTCACCAGATAGGTGATCG
>DATIZS010000337.1:0-7051 GCA_035516955.1 Rhizomicrobium sp. | reverse complement strand
CGCTCGCGGCACGCCGGCGCGACTGGGCCGAGGCGCGTGCGCGGGCGGATCAGGCGCTGGCGGTGAACAAGGCGCTCACGCCAGCGCTTCTGGCGCTCGCCACCGCCGATCTCGAAGAGGGAAATCCGGCTTCCGCGAAGGAGCGCATTTCCGCCGTCCTGGCGCTGCCGCAGCTTTCGCCGCCCGATCGCGGCATCGCGCTCGGCATGATGGGCGACGCGCTCGACCGCGAGGATCGCCCGGCCGAGGCCTTCGCAAAATACCGGGAGGGAAACGAAATCCTGCGCGCCTTCTATGCGTCGCGCTATGCGGGCCCCAACATGCAGACGGCGCACGGCTTCGCGAAAACGCTGATCGCATATTTCGAGACGTGCGATCGCTGGACGCCCGCCCCGCCCGACACAAGCAGCCATGCGGCCGGTCACGTCTTCCTGCTCGGCTTCCCGCGCTCGGGAACGACGCTGCTGGAACAGGCGCTGGCCAGCCACCCGGACGCGGTCACGGCATCGGAACGGGAATTTCTGATCGATGCGTTTCGCGAATTCATGGGCAGCGCAAATACGCTCGACAGGCTGGCAAGCATAGACGACGCCGCGGCCGAGCGCTTCCGCGCGCGCTACTGGCAGCGCCTCGCCCAGGCGGGATTCGATGTCGCGGGCAAGACGCTCATCGACAAACAGCCGCTCAACACCATCAAGCTGCCGCTGATCGCCAAGCTCTTTCCCAATGCGAAGGTCCTCTTCGCCATCCGCGACCCGCGCGACACGGTCTTGAGCTGCTTCCGCCGGCGCTTCCAGATGAATATCGACATGTTCGAATTCCTGACGCCGGAAGGAACCGCGAATTATTACGACGCGGTGATGCGATTGGGCGAGCTCTTCCGCGCGAAACTGCCGCTTGCGCTCATGCCATCGCGCCATGAGGATCTGATTTCGGATTTCGATGCGCATATGCGCGCGATCTGCGCGTTCGTCGGGCTTGCCTGGGACGAAAAGCTGCGCGATTTCGCAAGCCGCGCGGCCGGCGTCGCCACGCCCAGCGCGCCGCAACTGATGCTCGGGCTCTCGAACGAAGGTGCGGGCCAATGGCGCCGCTATGCGGCCGAACTTGCGCCGGTCCTGCCCAAACTCGCGCCCTGGGTCGAGAAATTCGGTTACGCGGAGAACTAGCTCTCGGGATAGCCGAAGCGTTTCACCCATGGATCGAGCATGGGCAGAACCGGCGCCAGATGCTTTTCGTATTTGCGCCAGTGGGCGACGCCCTGGCTGTAAAGGCCGCGCGAGATTTGCGCGGCACTCGGCGTATTGATCGGACGCCTGGCGGCGCGCGCCGTGAAATCGCGCATCTTCTCGTCCCATTCCACGCCGAGGAATTCGCAGACCTTGCGCAATTCGCCTTCGAAATCGGCGACCACGCTTTCGTAGCGCAGATCGAACACGGGCAATGCGAGCTTGCCGCGAAAGACATCGGACAGCGTCATGACCCCGTCGTAATAGCGTGCCACACCCTCCAGCGTCGTCATCTCGTACATGCTCAGGCGGCGCCGGAAGCAGCTCAGCACGACGTCGCGCGGATCGCGCAGCGCAAACAGGATCTTCGCACGGGGAAAAAGCTTGGCGATGGCACCCTGCACGATGCTGTAAAAGGGCATCTTGTCGATGAAGATGGGCTTCTTCAGATCGAGGCCGGTCTCCGACACGCGCCGCCAGTAATCCTTGCGATAGGGCTCGAGTTCCCCGGCGCTCATCGCCGCGAGCCGGCGCAGGCCTTCGCGCGGGCGTATGAAATCGGCCGCCGTCTCGTTCAGGCATTCGATTTCTTCCATGGTCTCGATGTCGGGATGGCTGCCGAGCACGTTCTCGAGCAGCGTGGTGCCCGAGCGCGGAAAGCCGACGAGGAAGATATGCGTGCCGACGGGGCTTTCGCCGCCGTCATCGGGCGCGCGCCATTCGTCGTCCGAAAGCGCGCGGAAAAATCCGGCAAGGCGCCTGACGCGCTCCCAGCCCGTCTCGTCGGATTCCGCCTTCTGGCGATAGAGGCTGTTGAAGATCGCGGCCGAGGCCGAATAGGCGGCGAAGGCTTCGTCGATCTTTCCCAGACCGTCGAACGTGTCGCCCATGAGGCCGTTGGCGAGCGCGCGGCCGAGCACGCTCAATTCCGGATTTCGGAAGACGGGAACGAGCCGGCGCTGCGCCGCTTCGTATTGGCGATCCTCCACATCGGCGACCGCGACGGCGAGCGTGGCGATGGGCTGGTTGGGATTGAAGCGCAGCGCGCGTTCGCCATATTCGCGCGCCTTCTGCATGGCGCCGCGCTGGGCGGTGAGGCTCGCGAGATGGGCGAGCGCGTCGGGATGGGCGGGCTCAAGCGCGATCGTGCGCTCGAATTCGGCGCGCGCGGCGGAAAGCTCCTTCGTCTCTTCCAGCGAGCAGGCCTTGTTGAAATGCGGCGCCACCGCTGTGGGCGAAATGCGGATCGCGGCGTTGAAGGCGGCGATCGCTTCCTCGTGGCGCGCGAGTTTCTGCAGGCAGAGGCCCAACACATTCAGCGCATTGACGTCGCGCGGCGCGGCCTTCTTCGCGCGTTCGGCGAGCGCGAGCGCGCCCTGCACATCGCCGAAATTGAGCCGGTGATAGGCGGCGTGCGAGAGCAGCGCGCCATCCTCATAGCCCTTCGAGACCGCCTCGTCGGCGATGCGGAAGGCGAGATCGATCTGGCCCGCGCGTCGCGCATCCTCCATGCGCTGGAGATAACGCTGACGCTCGGCCTGGAATTGCACCGGCGCGCTAGCCATGGGCGAAATAATCCCTGACGCCGTTCAGAATCTCGCGCGCCATCGCCCGCTCGGCGTCATTGAGATGGGGATTCCAGATGTCGATCATCACGATCACGCGCAGCTCGTCCGAATCGTTCCAGGCTTCGTGGTCGATGGTGTCGTCGAACACCCAGGCCTTGCCCACTTTCCATTCGCGCGTCTCGTTGCCGACGCGGAAGCGGCAGCCCTCTGGCACGATCAGCGGCAGATGGACGATGAGGCGCGCATTGGTGTCGCCGGTGTGCGCGGGGATCGTCGTCTTGGGCGCGAGCAGCGAGAACAACACGGTCGGCGCGAAATTGGGAATGTCGGCCAGCGGCACCGCCTTCATCGCCTCCACGCTTTTGGGGCAGCGCGCGCAATTGGCCTCGACCTTCTTACCGTCCTTCCACAGATAGAACACACTCCAGCGCGGCGAGCGGTTGAGTTCCACCCATTGATTGACCGGCGTGCCGTCCGGGTAATCGATGTAAGGCACGAAGCCTTCATTGTCTTTCTTATAGACGGCGAGGAATTCCTCGCGCATCGCATCGCTCGCCGCTTCGAGCTCCTTGAGCCAGGGAAAATCGGCCTCGTCGTAGAACTGGATTGCCGGCAAGCGCGGCACATGGAGCATATGCGGCTCGACCGTATAGGCGCGCTTCACGCCCGCCGCGATGTCGCGGCATTCGTCGAGGCGCGACCAGTTCGCCTCCGGGAATTGCGCGCGCACGGGGCTCATGCGCCCGTCCAGGAAACGCTCCATGGCGGCCGCGTTGTCGCGCACCACATCGGCGGCATGCGCCAGCGGCGCCTTGAGCGGCGGCGGCAATTGATCGGCGGGCGGCGCGATCTTCAGCACGTTCCTGTAGACGCGCGCGGCTTCGCGGGTCTGGCCGGTGCGTTCCATCAGCATGCCCTTGGCGAGCAACGCGGGATAGAAATAGGGATCGATGGTGAGCGCGCGCGTCAGCGCGGCAAGCTCGCCGTCGGAATCGCCCGCCGCCCGCGCGGCATAAGAAAGATTGAGCGGGATGACCGGATTTTGCGGCGCGGATTTGGCGGCACGCTCCAGAAAACCGCGCGCGGCCGCGATGTCGCGTTTCTGCAGCGCGATCTGTCCCAGATGCAGAAGCGCCTGCGGATTATCCGGCGATTGCGACAGCACGAGCTGCCACAGCCGGGCGGCTTCGTCGGCGCGGCCGGCCGCCATGGCCTGCCCCGCGCGCTGAACGGCTTCGTCGAGGCGTGTCGGCGCGGCGCTCATGCGGGCACGGCGTCGAAGGCGATGGTGGTGCGCTGCTCGCGCGAGCGGAACGGAATCGTGCCATGCCACATATAGGAGGGAAACAACACCAGCGTTCCGGGCTTGGGCTGCACGCTGCGGCGGATGGGGTTTTTCAGGCCCGCGTCGAAATACGGTTCGCCGAATTTGATCCAGCCCTGTTTTTCCTTCTCATCCGAAACCGCGTCGGGCACGGCGACATAATAGGCCGAGCTGATCCATCCCTTGGGATGGACGTGGTTGATGTGGAAGCCGCAATCGGAAAGCCTGGACGACCAGGACGAGGAATATTTGAATCCGGCGCGCTTGCGCCGGAGGAGGGGATGATCCGCGTTTTCCTTCATGCGCCCGATATAGATCTTGATCGCTTGGTCGATACGCGCGCGAAGCGCTTCGACGGGCGCGTGGCGTTTGCCGAAAAGATCGTCCTGCGTCTGCGTTCCGCCGCGCAGCGTCTGATCCACCACTTCGCGCTTGTCGCGATGCAGCGCATCGAGATAGGCGTTCAGATCGGCGTTGAAATGTTCCATGCTGTCAAAGCCCGCGGGCGGCTCGAGCTCGAAGACCTGCACGAAATTCTCGAAATCGTTCAATTCGCCCGCGCGCGGATCGCCGGCGAGCTCCGCCGCCACGCTCCAGATCGCGATCGCCGCCTGATGGTTGGGCTCGATGGCGCGCGCTTTCTCGGCCGCCTCCAGCGCTTTCTTCGCATCGCCCGCGCGGATCAGCGTTTCGGCGAAATTGCGCAGGGCATGCGCATTTTGCGGCTCGAGCCTCAGCGCCATTTCGTGGCGCGCGATGGCGGCTTCGAAATCGCCGGCCCGCGCCAGCACCATGCCGAGCCCGTCATGCGGCTTCACACTGCCCGGCGCGAGCCGCGCGGCGCGCTCGTAATATTCGCCGGCCGCCGCGAAATCCTCCTTCATGAAGAGGAAATCGGCCTTGGCGAGCGGCAGCGCATCCACATCGGGATAAAGCGCCATCACGTCGTCATAGGAGCGCAGGAAATCCTCGTCGCGGCCCAGGCGATAGAGCAGATGATTCATGTCGCGATGGGCGAGCATGTCGAGCGGATCGCCGGCGAGCGCGCGGCGATAGCAGAACAGCGCCTCTTCCAGCCGGCCCATCTGCTGCAGCGTGTTGGCGCGATTGTAATCGGCGAGCGGCAGATCGGGCACGCGCGCCTGCGCGCTGTCGAAAAGCTTCAGCGCATCGTCGTAGCGGTCCTGCAGCTTGAGCGAGATGGCGAGATTGTGTTCGAGGATGGCGGTGTCGCGCGGATTGCGCGGGTTCATCGCCAGCGTCTGGCGCATGAGCGTTTCGGCGTCGCGCGCCCGGCCCATGTCGTTCAGCGTGGCGCCGAGCGCCTGCCGCGCCGCCAGGAAATTGGGCACGATGTGAAGGGCGCGGCGCAGGCTCTTTTCGGCCTCGTCATATTCGCCCTTCTCGGTTTGCGCCATGCCGAGATCGAACCACGCTTCGGCATAATTCGATTTGAGGCGGATGGCTTCGCGCTGCTCGGCGATGGCTTCGTCGTAGCGTCGCTGGGTGCGGTAGAGATTGCCGAGATTGTGATGCACATGCGGCTGATCGGGCCGCGAGGCGAGCGAGCGGCGGTAAAGCTGCTCCGCTTCGGCTTCGGCGCCCTGGCGCCTGCGGATCAGGCCCAGAAGCTGAAGCGCGTCGGCATTTTCGGGGTCCTCGGCGAGGATGCGGTTGAGCGCCGCCTCCCCGAGCACGATTTCATCGCGGTTGAGATGGTCGAGCGCCTGCTTCAAAAGCGCGGCACTGCGCTCGCCCGGTACGGCTGCGGTGGTTTCCATGCACGCAGTCTAGCATTATTGACCGGCCGGCAAACCCGTGGCCCTTAAGGATATTCCGTGCTCGGGCGCGGCGGAGGCCGCCTCGATCACGCTGCGGATGGCGGGCGTATTGGCGATGGCCGACAATCCCTGAACCACGCGCATGCTGGCGGCCGAATCGTCGAAGGTCTCGTTCAGCACGTCGAAGAAGCTCTTGGGGCGGGGATATTGGCGCAAGATCACCCGTTCGCCGGCCGGGATCCTGGCCAGCTTCTTGAGCGCATCGACCGCCGTCCAGAAGCCGCCGAGCTCGTCCACCAGCCCGTTCTTCGCCGCATCCGCACCCGTCCACACGCGGCCCTTGGCGATGTTCTGGACGGTGGCCAGCGGCACATGGCGGCCCTTGGCGACCTTGGCCATGAAGTCGTTGTAGATGACATCGGCTTCGGCGTTGAGCTCCTGCCATTGCTGATCGGTGTAGGGCGTGATCGCGGAATCGAAGAGCGCGTTCTTGCCCACGCCGATCTCGTCGGCGGTGACGCCGGCGAGCTTGAGCGATTTGCCGATGGAGACCTTGCCGGTGAGCACGCCGATCGAGCCGGTCAGCGTCGCGGGCTCGGCCACGATCTTGTCGGCGCTGCAGGAGATGTAATAGCCGCCCGAGGCCGCGAGCGTTCCCATGCTGACGACCACGGGCTTGCCCGCGGCTTGCGCCTTCTGGATGGCATCGAGGATCTGCGCCGAGGCGGTGACCGATCCGCCCGGCGAATCCACGCGCAGCAGGATCGCCTTGATCGATTTGTCGCGCGTCGCCTCGCGGATGGCGCGGGCATAATCGTCGCCCGCGATCACGGTCTTGCCGCCGAACACGCCGCCATCGGCGGAGCCGTCGACGATCTCGCCCGAACCTTCGACGAGCGCGATATGCGTTCCCGTGCCGTAATTGGATGCAGCGTCCGTCGCGCGCGCATATGTTGCGAGCTGCTCGAAGCGGGCGCCATTGCCGGCGCGCGCCAGCGCCTGGTCGGCGGCCTCGTCGTCGAAGCCGATCTTGTCGATCAGGCCCTTGGCGCGCACGTCGCTCGCGAATTGCGGGCTGGCGTTGAGCACTTCGGTGACGGCGCTCGCCGAAAGCTTGCGGTTGGCGCCGATGCCGGCGGTTGCCGAATC
>DATIZS010000336.1:0-10321 GCA_035516955.1 Rhizomicrobium sp. | reverse complement strand
AGACTATGGTGCTCGTGCGCGAGCCACGGCTTTCGGTGCAGCCCGTTGGCGACGCCGAATGGAAACACATCTGCAAGCTCGGCGGTGTCAAGGCGTGATCTTTCTTTGCCGCAGCGCGGATCTGACGGAAGGGACGGCGATGGGGATTTCGCTCGGAAGCGGGCTTGCGCGCCGCGAGATCCTGCTGGTGCGGAAAGAGAGGCTTCTCGCCTATGTCAATTCCTGCCCACATGAGGGCACGCCGCTCGGTCCGCTCGCGGTGATCGAGGAGAACGGCGAAATCCGCCTCGCATAGTGCAAGTTGCGTTCCGACGGAGTCGGTACGTCATCCTGAGGTGCCCGCCCACGTGCTTCGAGGCTCCCCCGGCTCAAGGCCGGGGTCGCACCTCAGCATGACGTGGGCGGGCCTCGAAGGATGACGTAAGGTGGATGCGTCGGAATGCAGCTCGCTCTAATGCTTCGTCGCCTTGCGCATGCGGCGCGGCACGTCGCTTTCGTTCTGCATGCGGGCAAGGCGCGCATCGGCGGCTTCGAATCCGGGCGAAATCTCCGCGCCCTTGCGCGGCTCGTTGGCGCGCGCGGCCGCTTTCTGCTCCGCCGGAACGAGGCGCGCGATCACTTCGCCGTTCTCGGCGATGAGGATGTTTTCGCCCTTCCTCGCCCGCGCCATCAGCTCGGCCAGGCGGGTTTCGGCATCGCGCCGTTCATAAATGTGTGCGCTCATATCTCGCCAACGCGCGAGGGGCGCGAAAGTTTCAGCCGTGCCGCTGATAGAGAACGGCGCCGTCCGCGGTGACGGCGAAGAGGCTGACGCATTTCGCGTCCTTCATGTTGCGGCAGAGAACATCGGCGGCGATGGCATATTTGCTCGCGCTCGTCGCGGCGAGGCAGATATAGCGGCCCTTGGTGTCGCTCTTCGTGGGCTCGTAGGCGGTGAGCTGTCCGTAAGAGGGAATGATCCCGATATTCTGCGCGTGTGCGAGTGCAGACCTGCAAAGGGCTTCGCCGGCCACGTCGCTGGCTTCGATGGCGTTCTCCTGCGCCTGTTCGGCCTTGACCGCGGCCAGCACCTGCTCGCGCTTGTTGGTGACGATCTCGCGCGCCTGCCAGGCGTAATAGCCTCCCGCGCCCAGCGCCAGAACGAAACCGGCGATGATGATGATCCGCGCCGCCGCCCATTCGCGCGAGAGAGAACGAATTTCCCGTTGCTGATCGCTCATGCGTTTCCCCAAGCCTACGCTCTACTTCATGGTCGGAATGACGAAACTCGGATTCTCGCGCACGCCACCTTTCGGCCAGCGCGCGGTGACGGTCTTGACGCGCGTATAGAAGCGCACGCCCTCGGGCCCGTGCTGATTGACGTCGCCGAAGGCCGAGCGCTTCCAGCCGCCGAAAGTGTGATAGGCGAGCGGCACCGGGATCGGCACATTGATGCCCACCATGCCGACGTTCACGCGCGCGGCGAACTCGCGCGCGGCATCGCCGTCGCGGGTGAAGATGGCGACGCCGTTGCCGTATTGATGCTTGGACGGAAGCGAAAGCGCCTCGTCGAAATCCCTGGCGCGCGCGATTTGCAGCACGGGCCCGAAGATCTCGTCCTGATAGGTTTTCATTTCCGGCTTCACGCGATCGAACAGCGAGCCGCCCATATAGAAGCCGTTCTCGTAACCCTGCATCCTGAAATTGCGGCCATCGACGACGAGTTCGGCGCCTTCCTTCACGCCCAGCTCGATGTAATCCATCACCTTCTTGCGGTGCGCCGCGGTGACGAGCGGGCCGTAAGCGGCTTCCGCGTCGGTGGGAAGACCGACCCTCAGCGTTTCCACGCGCGGCTTGAGACGCGCGACCAGTGCATCCGCCAATTTGTCCGTCACCGGAACGGCGACCGAGATCGCCATGCAGCGTTCGCCCGCCGAGCCATAGCCCGCGCCGATCAACTCATTCGTCACCTGATCGAGATCGGCGTCCGGCATGATGATGGCGTGATTTTTTGCGCCGCCCATGGCCTGCACGCGTTTGCCGTGCGCCGTGCCGTGGCTATAGACATATTCCGCGACCGCCGACGATCCGACGAAACTCACCGCCTGGATATCGGGGTCTTCGAGGATGGCGTCGACCGCTTCCTTGTCGCCATTGACCACCTGCAACACGCCGGCCGGCCCGCCCGCTTCCATGAAGAGCTCGGCCAAACGCAAAGGCACGCTCGGATCTTTTTCGGAAGGCTTGTTGATGAAGCAATTGCCGCAGGCAATCGCCACGCCGAACATCCACATCGGGATCATCGCGGGGAAATTGAACGGCGTGATGCCGGCCACGACGCCGAGCGGCTGGCGCATCGAATAGATGTCGATGCCCGGCCCTGCGCCTTCCGTATATTCGCCCTTTTGCAGATGGGGAATGCCGCAGGCGAATTCGATCACTTCCAGCCCGCGCTGCACATCGCCCTTGGAATCGGCGATCACCTTGCCATGTTCGGAGGAGAGCATTTCGGCGAGCCGGTCCATATTGTCTTCGACCAGCCGCTTGAAATTGAACATCACGCGCGCGCGCCGCTGCGGATTGACGCTCGCCCATTCGGGAAACGCCCTGAGCGCGCCTTCGACCGCTTTCCGCATCTCCGCGCGCGAGGCAAATGCCACGCGCGCCTGAACCTCGCCGGTTGCGGGATTGAAGATGTCGCCATAGCGCGCGCCCGTCCCCTTGACCTTCGCCCCGTTGATGAAATGGGCCAGTTCTTTCATGGGCGCTATCCTTCTGAAGCCATTGGTTTAGCCAAGCCGCAACGCACCCGCAAATGAAAAGGCCGCGCGGGGTGCGTCCCACGCGGCCTCATCAATTTCCTCTGAGCTCTTTTAGCGGCTCAGTGCAACCTTGCGGCCGTCTTCGATGCGCGTGCCTTCATAGGCATCGCCTTTCGGCTTGAGCAGCGCCACCAGATTGCCGGACGGCGAGAGCAGTTGCAGGCTCGCGCCCACGGTCTTCCACTGGCCGATGGCCAGAAGCCCGCCCGGACATTCCGGACCGGCCGCGGCGCTGCCGCCCGCCCCGGTCGAGTCCGCGGAAAGGGTGAGGGTGCAGGCGGTCTGGCCGACGGTCATCTTCCAGGCGCCGGTGAGCGCCGTGTCCGCCTGTGCGATCGAAATGCCCGCGAGCGCGAGCCCGGCCGCCACGGTCAGTGCGCGAATTGCGATCATGTGAATATCTCCTTCAGCATTTTGCGTTCAGAACATATAGACGGCGGCCATGACTTTGAAGTGACAAAAGCGCATGGTTGAAATGTTTTAAGGCGGGGTCTCGCCGGAGATCGCGCCCGGCCCGAAAACCCAGGCAGCAAAAGGCGTTATCACCAGGGCCGTGGCCAGCTGAACGGCCACGAACGGGGCAATATCCTGCGGCCTTATGCCCGCGAAACTGGGGGTGAAGGCGCGCGCGATGGTCACGGCCGGATTGGCGAAGGAGGTCGAGGCGGTGAACCAATAGGCCGCCGTGATGTAGAGCCCGACGGCCGCCGCCACCTCCCGCCTGCCGCTGCAACCGAAGATGGTGAGGAGCAATCCGGCGGTCGCCACCGCTTCCGCGAACCAGAGTCCGGTTCCGCTACGCGCCGTCGCGCCCACCGCCACGATCTTCATCGCGAACATCGCATGGGCTGCGAACGTGCCGAGGACGCCGCCCGCGATCTGCGCCGAGGCATAGAGCAATGCCTTGCCGGCGCCGATCTGTCTCTTGAGCGCGAAGGCGAGCGTGACGGCGGGATTGAAATGCGCGCCCGATATCGGCGCGAAGATCAGGATCAAAACCGTCAAGAGCGCGCCGGTCGCGATCGCGTTGCACAGAAGCTCGAGCGCGACATCGCCGGTCAAACGCTGCGCCATGATGCCCGAGCCGACAACGCCGGCGACAAGCAGCATCGTGCCAAGCGCCTCGGCCGCGAGTTCGCGCTTCACGATTTGCCGATCTCGTCGAGATGCTTTTGCAGCTTCAGGCGGTCGAGCTTGTCGAACGGCAATGCGGTGAAGATCCGGATGCGATTGGAAAGCATGCGAAAGGTGTTGCGGAAGGCATGCACCTTTTCCGCTTCGCTGCCTTCGACCGCCGCCGGATCGGGCATGCCCCAATGCGCGGTCACGGGATGGCCCGGCCAGACGGGGCAGATTTCACCGGCTGCGTCGTCGCAGACCGTGAAGATGAAATCCATTTGCGGCGCGTCTTCTCTGGCGAATTCGTCCCAGCTTTTGGAGCGCAGATGGCCGGTGGGAAAATCGAGCGCCTTCAAAAGCGCGAGCGCATGCGGATTGACTTCGCCTTTCGGAAAACTTCCCGCCGAATAAGCGCGGAATTTTCCCTTGCCTTCGGCGTTCAGGATGGTTTCGGCAAGGATCGAGCGCGCGGAATTACCCGTGCAAAGGAACAGCACATTGTACGGGCGATGGTTCATGGACGCCTCAGCAGCAATTCGCCCGACGCGGCGCGGATTCCACGGAGGCGCAGATTTCGGGATGACCGCCGCAGCAATCCTGCATCAGGAAATCGAGCAGCGCGCGCATGCCGCCATATTGCGCGGCATAGATGACATTGCGGCTTTCGCGGCGCTGGGCGATGAGGCCGGCATGTTCGAGCTCCTTCAGATGGAAGGAGAGCGTGGGCGCCGGGATTCCCAGCGTCGCCGCGATCATGCCGGCGGTTTCGCCCTTGGGCCCGGCCTTCACCAGCCTCTGGAAGATGGCGAGGCGGCTCTCCTGGGCGAGGGCCGAGAGGGCGGCCAGGGCTTCCTTGGATTCCATATTTCCAAAATAGTGAAACTATGTGGCCTGTCAAGACCTTTGCCGCCGGGGGCAGGCAGGGCCATCATCGCGCCGACGATATCCGAGGAAATTGCCCATGAAAGTCACCACGCTCACGCCCGCCATCGGTGCGGTGCTGGAGGACATCGATCTTTCCAAAAAGCTGGACGACGAAGAGATCGCCGAAATCCGCGCGGCGCTTTTGAAGCATCGGGTGATCTTTTTCACGGATCAGCACATCAGCGCGACGCAGCATCGCGATTTCGCGCGCCGCTTCGGAAGCCTGCATACGCATCCGCTTTATCCCGGCGTGGCCGAGGCGCCGGAGCTTTTCATCCTCGACAATCATGCGAAGAACCCGACCGACAACGACGCCTGGCATACCGATGTGACCTTCATCGAAACCCCGCCGCTGGGCGCAATCCTTTATGCCAAGCAATTGCCGGCGGACGGCGGCGATACGCTCTGGTGCAATATGCGCGCGGCGTATGAAGGCTTAAGTCCCGCGATGCGCGATTTCCTGTCCGGTCTCGATGCCGTGCATGATTTCGCGCGCGGCTTTCCGGCCAGACGCACGGTGGCGCAAGCGGCGGGCGAAGAAAAATATACGAAGGCGCTGGAGGAACATCCGCCCGTCATCCATCCGGTGATCCGTACCCATCCCGAAACCGGCGAAGATGCGCTCTTCGTCAATTACGGTTTCACGTCGCGCATCAAGGGCCTGCGCAACAAGGAAAGCACGGCGATCCTGAACATGCTGTTCGAACATATCCAGAAGCCGGAATTCCAGGTGCGCTGGCGCTGGAAGGAAAACGCCATTGCCTTCTGGGACAATCGCATCACGCAGCACTACGCGGTGAACGATTACCTGCCCGACCGGCGCATCATGCACCGCGCCACGATTTTGGGCGATAAGCCCTATCACCGCTCGCGCATGCCGCAGCAAACGAAAGCGGCGGCGGAATAGCTAGGTCGGCGGGGGCGAGTGCAGATAACTCTCGACGAGCGAGCCCGCCACCAGCCGCCAGCCATCCACCAGCACGAAGAAGATCAGCTTGAAGGGAAGCGAAATAATTACCGGCGGCAGCATCATCATGCCCATGCTCATCAGGATCGAGGAGACGGCCATATCGATGATGAGGAAGGGCACGAAAATCAGGAATCCGATCTCGAAGGCGCGCTTCAATTCGCTCAGCATGAAGGCGGGCGCGAGCGTGGTGATGGAGACTTCCTCGGGCGTCTTCGGCGGCTTGTCGTGGCGCATGTCGAGGAAGAGCTTGAGATCGGCGTCGCGCACATGGGCGAGCATGAATTTCTTCATGGGCACGCTGGCGCGGTCGAGCGCGTCCTCGGTCGAGATCTGCTGGTTGACCAGCGGCAGCACGCCGGCCTGATAGGCGTCGTGCAGCGTCGGCGTCATCACGAACAGGGTCAGGAAAAGCGAGAGCGAAACGATCACGCTGTTGGGCGGGCTCTGCTGGATGCCGAGCGCGGTGCGCAGAAGCGACAGCACCACCACGATGCGCGTGAAGCTCGTCATCATGATGAGGATGGAAGGCGCAAGCGACAGGATGGTGATGAGCGCGATGATCTGCACCACGCGGTCGGTGAAAAGCCCGCCGCCGGAAAGATCGATGTTCAAACCGCCCGCGGCCGGCGCCGTCGCCGCGAATGCGGCATGCGGAAGAAAAAGCATCGCCAGGAAGAGCGAAAGCCAGACCGCGCGCTTACGCATTGGCGGGCTCCCGCGTGGAGCTTTCGATGAGCGTATTGCCGTCGGGCGCGAGAAGGATGAGATGCTCGCGGTCGTCGCGCTTGACGATGACGAGCTTGTGCTTGGGCCCGATCATCAGGCTTTCGACGACCGACAATCTCTTCGCGGCGGTGCCCTGCACGATGCCGGCAAGGCCGTAGCGGCGCGCGGCGAGCCATGCGAGCCCGATGAGCGCGCCCACGAGCAGAAGTGCCGCGAAATAGCGTCCGAAATCGATCACGTCCATGGCGCGCATTTCGCGCAGGTCAACCTTAATCGACGGTAAAGAAGGGGAAGATTCTGCCGGGCAAAAAGGTTCGCCTGCGTTAAGCGGGGCTTAAACCTTCGCGCGCAGCATGGGCGCGCTTAAGGCTAAGAAACGGTTACAAATGAACCTCGCCGGCATTCCGCTTCTCAATCTGTTGCGCGAACGCATGTCGTGGCTCGATGCGCGCCAGAACGTGCTGTCGCAGAACGTGGCCAATGCCGACTCGCCCGGTTATACCGCGCGCGATCTGAAGCCCGTCGATTTCGAAGAGCTTCTCAAGAGCGCCACCCAATCGGGCCAGCAAACCGCGCTCGCCGTGACCGAACCGGGCCAGATCGCGCTTCCCGCCGGCACATCGAATTTCTCCGCCGACGACCGCATCGAAACGACCGGCGACACGGTTTCGATCGAAGAGGAGATGATCAAGGTCGCCGACACGCAGGCGCAATTCCAGGCCGCAGCCAATCTCTATTCCAAGGCGATCGAACTCATGCGCACCGCCATCGGCAGACCGGGCGGCTGACAAGGAGGAGCATCATGGATTTTTCCACGGCAATGACGATCGCGGCATCGGGCATGCGCGCCCAATCGAGCCGCATGCGCACGATCTCCGAAAACATCGCCAACGCCAATTCGACGGCGACCACGCCCGGCGGCGATCCCTACCGGCGCAGGGTGCCGACCATGAAAAGCGAATTCGACCGCACGCTGGGTGCAACCGTCGTCGAGTCGGGAGACCCCGTCCCCGACATGAGCGCGTTCCAGACGCAATACGAGCCCGGCAATCCGGGTGCCGACAAGAGCGGTTATGTGAAGCTGCCCAACGTCAATCCACTTGTCGAGATCATGGACATGCGCGAGGCGCAACGTTCCTACGAAGCCGATCTGTCGGTGATGGAAGCCTCCAAGACGATGCTCGCGCGCACCGTGGATTTGCTGAAGTGAAGGAGTGAACGTGTCCTTCCGGTTGGAACCCGACAACCCGTCATCGCCCGGACAAGCCGGGCCATGACGAATAACGATAAGGAATAATCCATGACCATCGCACCCGCCGCGGCATCGGCCGCCTATCAGGCGCTGCAGAACATCGGCAGCAACGCGCCGGTTTCCTCCGTCACCATCGACGGCGGCCAGAAGGCGCCGAGCTTTGGCGATTTCCTTTCGGGCGCGATGAAGGAAGCCGTCGGCACGCTGAAATCCGGCGAAGAGATGGCGGCGAAAGCGGCAGCCGGCCAGGCCGACATCGTCAATGTCGTCAATGCGGTCAACCAGGCCGAGCTCACGCTCGATACGGTGGTCGCCGTGCGCGACAAGGTGATCGCGGCCTATCAGTCGATCATGCAGATGCCGATCTAGCCGGAAACCGGACCATGAATGCCGCCGATTCCATCGATTTCGCGAGACAGTCGATCTACGTGCTGCTCGAGATCTCCGCGCCCGCGATGCTCACCGCGCTCGTCGTCGGCCTCGGCATCGGATTGCTTCAGGCGCTCACCCAGATCCAGGAAATGACGCTCGTCTTCGTGCCCAAGATCATCGCAATCTTCCTGGTGCTGCTGCTCACGCTGCCCTTCGCGGGTGCCGCGATGTACGGGCTGATGACGGATATAGCCCAGCGCATCGCGGCGTATTAGGCGATGTCGATCCACATTCCCGATCTTTCCGGAACGCTACTCGTCTATTTCCTCGTCTTCGCGCGGGTGGGCGCGATGATCATGCTGCTTCCGGCCATCGGCGATGCGGGCGTGCCGCCGCGCGTGCGGCTGGCGCTGGCGCTGGCGATTTCTTTCGCGCTCGCGCCGGTGGTGGCGAAATCCTATCCCGACACCGCGCCCCAGAACGTGCTCCAGCTCGCGCTCCTGATCGCGCAGGAATTGACGGTGGGCGTGCTCATCGGCGCGATCGCGCGCATCATCATGAGCGCGCTGTCGGTGGCGGGCGAACTCATCGCCATGCAGACGGGTCTTTCCTATGCGCAGACATTCAATCCCGGCGCGGAGGCAACCGAATCCGTCTTCTCCACCTTCTTCACGCTTCTGGGCGTGGTCTTGATCTTCGCGACCGATCTGCATCATCTCGCCATCGGCGCGATCGAAGGAAGCTATTCCATGATCCCGCCGGGCGCGGCCCTTCCCACGTCGGACATGGCGGAACTGGCGCTGAGATTGACTGGCGGCGCGTTTGCGCTCGGCCTGCAGCTCGCCGCGCCCTTCATCGTCTTCGCCTTCGTCGTGAACGCGGCCATCGGCCTGCTCGCGCGCCTGATGCCGCAATTGCAGGTCTTCTTCATCGCCATGCCGGTGAACATCCTGGCCGGTCTCTTTTTGCTGCTGCTCCTGATCGGCGCGCTGATGACGCTGTTCCTCAATTACTACGCCACTGAGATGGGGCGCTTCGCATGAGCGAGGAACGCGACGATTCGCAACGCACCGAAGAGCCGACACAACGAAGGCTCGACGATGCGCGCGAACATGGCGACATCGTCAAAAGCGCGGAGGTGGCGACATTCGTGACGCTGGCGGGCGGCGCGCTCGCCATCGCGGCGCTGGGCCACGGAGCGGCCGAGAATTTCGCGGCCAGCTTCCGGGTGTTCCTCGAAGACCCCGGCCAGATCGCCGTCAATTCCGACAGCGTCATGGCATTGATGCGCCATGCTGTGATGGGGCTTGGTCTCGTGCTCGCAGCGCCGCTGGCGCTGATGATGGGCGCAGGGCTCGCGGGTCATCTCTTGCAGCACCGCCCGGTCTTCACCACCGAGCGCATCAAGCCCGATCTCTCCAAGATTTCGCTGATGCGCGGCTTCAGGCGCCTGTTCGGTCTCGACGGCATCGCCAATCTGGTCAAGGGATTGATCAAGATGGCGATGGTGTGCGCCGCGGTGTGGACGACGCTCTGGCCCGAGCGCGGTGCGATCAACGGCGTGCTCGATCTGCCGCCCGATCAGATCGCGGGCGAGATGATCCATCTGCTGATGAAGGTGATGCTGGCGACGCTGGCTGTGCTCGCCGTGATGGCGGGGCTCGATTATTTCCTGCAGCGCTTCCAGTTCCTGAGGCGCAACCGCATGAGCCGCCAGGAATTGAAGGAAGAATTCCGCCAGTCCGAAGGCGATCCGCAGATCAAGGCCAAGATCAAGCAGATCAGGAACGAGCGCGCCCGCAAGCGCATGATGGCCGCGGTGCCCAAGGCGACCGTGGTGATCATGAACCCGACGCACTTCGCCGTCGCGCTGAAATACGAATCGGGCAAGACGCCCGCGCCCGTCTGCGTTGCCAAGGGCGTCGATGCGCTCGCCTTGCGCATCCGCGACGTGGCGAAGGACAACAACGTGCCCATCGTCGAGAATCCGCCGCTGGCGCGCGCGCTCTTCGCCGCGGTCGAGGTCGACGACGCCATCCCGCCCGAGCATTACAAGGCGGCGGCGCAAATCATCTCCTATGTCATGCGGCTGTCGGGCAAGATCAAACACTAGACCCCTGTCATCCCGGCCACTTGTCCGCCGTAGCCTTGGCGAAG
>DATIZS010000335.1:0-2781 GCA_035516955.1 Rhizomicrobium sp. | reverse complement strand
GCCTCGAACGAATCCGGCGAATAGAGCGACGCCGGTGAGCAGCCTTGGGTGAACCAGTCGCCGGGTTGACCATATTCGGCCAAGCCCAACGGCTTCTCCACGCCGTTGATATCGACATTGAGATTTGTCGCGCTGGCGCCTGGGCCGTAATCGGTCTTGCAGAGTTGCTTACCGCTTCTGAGGCGATCGTCGCTTTCCTGAAAATGTTCCCAGATCAGATAGCTCTGCACGCTCGAAACGGGCTTCCAGCCCAGCGTGACGCGGCTCGACCACAGATCGCGGCCGTCGATTGGTTGGCCTGTCGTCTGGTTGTAGCTGTAACCATCGCGCTTGGTCCATTCGCCGGCGATACGCAAGTCCAGGCGATCGTCCACAATCGGCAGATTGACCATGGCTTCATAACGGCGGTTGGTGTAATTGCCCCAATCGGCGGAAAGCATCGCTTCGAATTCGTCGCTGGGTTTGGCCGAGACCACGTTGACCACACCCGCCGTCGCGTTGCGGCCATAGAGCGTGCCCTGGGGCCCGCGCAGCACTTCCACTTGGGCTACGTCGTAGAATTCCTGTTCGAAGAAATGATTGCGGATGAACGGCGTGTCGTTGAAGGCCACCGCCACCGCGGGATCGGTCGTCACCGAGATGGCTTGCGTACCGATGCCGCGGATTTCGATGTTGTAGCCGGTGAAGTTGGTTTTGGAGAAAGTGAGGTTCGGGACTTCCTTCACCAAATCCGGGCCGCCGGCGATCTGACGCGAGGTGAGTTGTTCCTGCGACAGCGCGGTAATCGCAATCGGCACCGTCTGGATATCGCCCTTGATCTTCGACGAGGTGACGATGACCGTTTCCACATTCGATGCCGCCGCTTCGCGCGTGGGCGCTTGCGCAAGCGCAACTTCGCTCCTCACATGCTGAACCGAAGCCGAGCCGGCGCGCACCACGCCGATGGCGCCCGATTCCGTGCGCCGCGCCGTGAAGCCCGTGCCGTCGAGAATGCGCGCGAGCGCGGCTTCGGCGGTGAAATCGCCATGCGCGCCCTTGGTGCGCGCACCGCGGATCACATCGCCCGACACGATCAGCGCCACGCGCGCCTGGTTGGCGTAGATGTTGAGCGCATCCTTGAGATCGCCGCTCGGCACGTCGAAATCGCGCGCGAAGGCGCCGGTGCTCAGCGCCGCGACCGAAACGCTGCCCGCCAGAACCGATTTCAGATATGAATTCATCACTCCCCCCTGAATTTCGCCGGGCGCCGCGTCAGCGCGCGATCACCGTTTCCGTTGCGTGCCGTTCGACGGAAAGGCCGAGCGCCATATGCGCCAGCCGCGTGAAATCCTCGATGTCGTTGACCGGGAACGTTCCCACCACCGGCACATGCGCCGCCGATTCCGCGACCACGATCTTGGTGCGGTTGTAGCGGTTGAATTCGGCGGCGGCCTCGGCCAGCGGCGTATCGTCGAACACGAGCACGCCGCGCCGCCAGGCGAGCTGGATCTCGAGTTCTTCCGCCGATTCCTTCGAAAGCGAAATCTCCTTGGCCGTGGCGGTCGCCACATCGCCGGGACGCAACACCGCGACTTGCGAAGAGGCTTGCGCATCGGGCGTGTCGAAGGTGACGCGGCCCTGCATCACGGCGACGCGCAGCTTGTCCGCGTCGCGCCGCACCATGAATTTCGTGCCCAGATCGGTGACCCGATGATTGCCCACCATGACGATGAAAGGATGGGTGGGATCGTGCTTGATGGAGAAGTAGGCCTCGCCCCGGTCGAGCCAGACGATGCGCTGTTCGGTCGTCATGCGCGCGCGCAGATGCGTGTTGGTGTTCAATTCGATGCTGGAGCCGTCGGCGAAACGCACGGTCTCGCGCCCGCCGAGCCCGGTCGAATAATTGCGGTCATGCGGTTCGGAATAGAAGCGCGCACCCGCAATGCCCAGGATCGCCGCCACGACGAACACCGCGGCGATCTTGAGGATCGTGGGCGCAAACGGCCGCGATGGCGCGGCCTCGCCCGCCAAAGGCTGCAGCGCGGAAAGACGCTGCGCCTTGTCCCACGCCGCTTCCAGCCGCCAATAGGCCACGCAATTCGCATCGGACGCCGCGAGCCAGGCATCGAGCGCGCTCTGATCGGCATCGCTCCATTCGCCGTGAAGACGGCGGCGCAGCCACGATGCGGCTTCGGATTCGATTTTCATCGCCGCTCCGCTCATTTGCGCACCGCCCCGTAAAGCGCATCGGCGAGCGCGCGCATGCCATGATCGAGCTGCTGCGACACCGCCGAATCGGAGATGCCCATGCGCGCGGCGATTTCGCGCCCCGAGAAACCTTCGATGCGCGCCAGCACCACGATCTCGCGGCAGCGCGGGGGCAGCTCATCCAACGCGGCCTGCAGACGGCGCAACTCGTCGCGCGCGATGGCGGCGCGGTCGGGCCCGGGCACATCCGCCGCGATGGCCAGCGCATCGAGATCCGACACCGCATCGATGGGCACGATCTGCTCGCGCCGCACGCGATCGATCAGAAGATTGCGGGCGATCGCGAAGACGAACGGCTTGACGGGATGCGGAATCTGGCTGCGGGCGGCCTCGCAGACCCGCGCATAGACCTCCTGCCTCAGATCGGGAAGATCGTTCGCCTTCCGCCAATTGTGGTGCAGGAACTGCATCAGCGCGCCTTCGAGCGGCAGGACTTCGCGAACGAACCAGGCCTTCACATCGGGCGCAGACATGCGCGCATCCGTCCGGCAGATGCCATTGCCTTCGGTTTCCGGTGTCTCGGCCATCCCTGCT
>DATIZS010000334.1:0-2760 GCA_035516955.1 Rhizomicrobium sp. | reverse complement strand
CGGTGTCGGCGTTGATGTCAGCTCCGAAATGCTGGCGATCGCGCGCGACCGGCTGAGCCGCATCCGCGCCGCTCACTGCCAGGTGCGGTTGGGCGACATCTATCGCTTGCCGTTTTTCGATGGCGCCAAGCACGACATGTTCGACGCCGCCATCTTCCATCAGGTGCTGCATTATCTGGATGATCCGCAGGCCGCGCTGCGCGAAGCCGTGCGCGTTCTGAGGCCGGGCGGGCGCATCCTCATCGCCGACTTTGCGCCGCACACCATCGAATTTCTTCGCCGCGATCACGCCCATCGCCGTCTCGGGTTTTCCGATGCGGAAGTGCAGGGCTGGTTCAAGGCGGCCGGCCTTAAGCCGCTGGCGACCGAACGGCTCGCACCTCGTGGCGATGAAAAGCTCACCGTCATGCTGTGGCTCGCCGCCGCACCTGCCAAGCCTTCGCATCTTCGCGATCTCGAGGCCGCCGCATGACGCCAACGCAACAGGTCAGCGTTTCCTTCGAGTTCTTTCCGCCCAAAACGGCCGAGATGGAAGCCCAGTTGTGGAGCGCCATTGCGCGGCTTGCGCCACTCAAGCCCGCTTTCGTTTCGGTGACCTACGGCGCGGGCGGTTCCACGCGCGACCGCACCCACGCGACCGTCAAACGCATCATCGAAGACACTGATCTGAAACCGGCGGCGCATCTCACCTGTGTTGGCGCGACGCGCGAGGAAATTGACGATGTGGCGCAAGAGTATTGGAGCGCTGGTGTGCGCCATATCGTGGCCCTGCGCGGCGATCCCCAGCAGGCGAGCGCGCGTTACATCGCCCACGATGCCGGTTATCAGTCCACGCCGGAAATGATCGCGGGCATTCGAAAGGTAGCGCCGTTCGAGATCAGCGTTTCAGCTTATCCGGAAAAGCATCCGGATTCGCCTTCGCTCGCCTTTGACGCGGAGCTGCTGAAGAAAAAAATTGACGCTGGCGCCGGCCGCGCGATTACGCAGTTCGTCTTTGACGCCGAAAAGCTCGCGCGGTTCCGCGATGCGATGCGCAACCTCGGCATATCCATTCCGATCGTTCCGGGGCTGATGCCCACCACCAATTTTGCTGGCGTCAAGCGCATGGCGGAACGTTGTGGCGCCACCGTACCATCATCGCTCGCGCGCAAGTACGAAGGCCTTGATGATAATCTGGAGGCGCGCAAGCGCGTTGCCGCGGCCATTCTGCTGGAACAGGTGATGTCGCTCCGCAAACTCGGCTTCGAGCAATTTCATTTCTATACGCTCAATCAGGCCGATCTCGCTTATGACGTCTGCACCAAGCTGGGTCTTGAACCGCCGAAAGTGAGCGCGGCATGAACGACGCCAGCCGCAAACGCATTGATTGGCTGCTGCGCGAAGCCAAGAAGCGCATTCTGCTGCTCGACGGTTCCTGGGGCGTGATGATCCAGGGTTATCGCCTGACCGAAGGCGATTTCCGCTCCAAGCGCTTCGCCGATCACGTGTGTCAGCTTGAAGGCAACAATGATCTGCTCACGCTGACGCAGCCCAACATCGTGCGCGACATCAGTGACGCCTATCTGAAGGCTGGCGCAGACATCATCGAAACCAACACCTTCTCCGCGACGTCCATTGCCCAGGCCGATTATGAGCTGGAAGATCTGGTCGGCGAGTTGAACGAAAAGGCGGCGCAAATTGCCCGCGCGGCATGCGATGCCGCCTCGACGCCTGAACATCCCCGGCTGGTCGCTGGCGTTCTTGGCCCCACGAACCGCACGGCGTCCCTGTCGCCGGACGTGAATGACTCCGCGTTCCGCAACGTCACGTTCGACACGCTCCGCGCGACCTATCGCGACGCGGCGGTGGCGCTGATCCGCGGCGGCGCCGATCTGCTGATGATCGAAACGGTTTTCGATACGCTGAACGCGAAGGCCGCGATCTATGCCATCGAGGAAGCCTTCGATGAAACCGGCGAACGGCTGCCCATCTGGATTTCCGGCACCATCACCGATCTCTCGGGCCGCACACTCACGGGCCAAACCGTCGAAGCCTTCTGGCATTCGGTGCGCCACGCGCGTCCCTTCGCGGTCGGGCTGAACTGCGCGCTTGGCGCCAAGGAGCTCCGCGCCCACGTCGCCGATCTTTCGGCCGCTGCCGACACGCTGGTGAGCGCGCATCCCAATGCAGGCTTGCCCAATGCCTTCGGTGGTTATGACGAAACGCCGGAATCCATGGCGGCGCAGCTCGGCGAGTTCGCGCGTGCCGGAATCCTCAACATTGTCGGGGGCTGCTGCGGCACTACTCCGGCTCATATCGCGGCGCTGAAAGAAGCGGTTGCCGGCGTTCGCCCGCGCGCTGTTCCCGAGAAAGCGAAGCTTCTGCGGCTGTCCGGGCTTGAGCCCTTTACGCTCACGCCCGACAGCAATTTCGTGAATATTGGCGAGCGCACCAACATCACGGGCTCGGCTAAGTTCCGCAAACTGATCGCCGCAAACGATTATGAAGCCGCCCTCGATGTCGCGCGCAACCAGGTCGAGAACGGCGCCCAGATCATCGACATCAATATGGACGAAGGCCTGCTCGAGTCGCAGGCGGCCATGGTCGATTTTCTCAATCTCGTCGCCGCCGAGCCCGATATCGCGCGCGTGCCGGTGATGATCGATTCCTCGAAATTCTCGGTCATCGAGGCCGGGCTCAAATGCGTGCAGGGCAAGCCGATCGTCAACTCGATCTCGCTGAAGGAAGGCGAAGCGAAATTCATCCATGAGGCGACGATCG
>DATIZS010000333.1:0-2365 GCA_035516955.1 Rhizomicrobium sp. | reverse complement strand
TCTTCGACGGCGACACGGTCTTCTATCAGGGCACGGTTCTGATCGCCTGCGATCTCGTTGCGGCCATGGAGCCATTGACCTTGTCGGAGCGAAAAAGGACCAAGCACGGTATCAGGGAAGTGGCCGAGCGCATGACGACGCTCGCGACGCTGCTCGGCGACCAGGTGCCCGATGCGGAAGCGGTCGCGGCTGCGCTGCTCGAAGGCTTTGCCGCGCGGCTCGATCTCGGGCCGCAGCCTGGACCGGTGACGGCGCAGGAGGAAAAGCTGGCGCAACGTTGCTATGACGAAGAAATCGGCAGCGATGAGTTTGTAGCAGGCGTCCGGCCCTTGACGGGCGCGATGATTGCGATGGGCGAGCGTACTTTGCCGGGCGGGACGCTGCGCGTCCAATTGCAGCTCGATGGCCGGATGCCTGCGACGGTGACCCGCGCCCTTTTTACCGGCGATTTCTTTGTGACGCCGCCGCGGGTCATCTATGATCTGGAGGCGGCGTTGAAGGGCGTGCGCAGCGGCGACGCGCCCGCAGCCGCGGCGCGGTTTCTCGGAGAAGCGCGCGTCGAAATTCTCTCGGTGGCGCCCGAGGAATTCGCGCGCCTCGTCGCCGAGGCGGTGAAGGACGTGACGGGCGAGGTGGGCTCCGCATGGCAAAGAAGCTGATCATCGTCCTCGTGAACACCGATCCGCGCAATGGCGAAGAGCTGGGCGCGCCCTTCTATCAGGCGGCGGTGGCGGCAGCGATGGATTACGAGGTCGAAGTGCATTGCACCGCGACGGCCGGGCGGTTGATGAGGAAAGGCGTGGCGGAGAAGCTGTTCGTCAAACCGGGCTCGAACAGCTCGGTTTACGACTTCATCAAGGAAGCGCATGCGCAGGGCGTGAAATTCTACGCTTGCCCCGCCAATCTCGATCTCTTCGACATGAGCGAGGCGGATCTGATTCCGGAATGCGCGGGCCTCCGCGGCAGCGCCGCCTTGATCGGCGAGATCATGGAAGGCGATTGCAAAGTGTTGACCTACTGAGCGGCGAGGCAGGCGCGCCATGGCCATCATCCGCGGCTGTTCCTTCCCTGACGATTTGCTGTACGACGTCGGGCGCCATGTCTGGTATCGCGAAGAAGCTGACGGCCGGGTCGTCATCGGAATCACCTCGGTCGCCGTGGCGTTGGCGGGCGAGATCCTCGCCTTCACCCCCAAGCGCAGCGGCCGCGAGGTCGAAGCGGGCCGCTCTTGCGCGACCATCGAAAGCGGGAAATGGGTCGGTCCGGTTCGTGTCATCTGCGACGGCATCGTCACGGCCATCAATGAAAGCCTGATGGAGCGGCCGCGCCTCATCAATCTCGATCCCTATGGCGAAGGCTGGATGCTGGCGATCGCGCCGTCGGATTGGCCCGCGGCGCGCGCGCTGCTGATCGGCGGCGACGAGCTCGTCCCGGCCTATGAGCGCCAGATGGATACGGACAAGTTTCCGGGCTGCGGCGAAGGGTGAGCCCTGCGTCTCCTAGACCGAGATGCGGAAGGTTTCCGGCCGGGTCTCCATGATTTCGGCGACGGCCGCGCGCCATTCCGTCACGCTGCGCGGCAATTCGGTCGCGAGCGGGCGCAAGCGATAGGATTTCGGATCGAGGCCGGGCGGCTCGATGCCGTTCTCGAGATCGCGCGCCGCCGCAATCAGGCGATGGCGGGCCTGCGCCACGACCAGATCGGAGGCGACGAGATTCTCCTGCGTGCGGTCGTAAAGCGGCCCCATGCTCTCGGTCATCGCCAGATCTTGCGCCTGAAGCTTGGTCACGCCCATCCAGGGCTGGCGCACCAGCGGCGCGTTGGGCCCGGCATAATCGTTCCCGGCATTCTGCACCGGGACGAAGCTTTCGGGCGACACGGCGATATGGATGTCGGAGCCGGCGCGCATCTGCGCCACCTCGTCGTCGCGCAGGGGCCGCGCCGGATGCCAAGAGAAGGTGAAGACCCAGCACCATTCATTGTCGATCGGGACCCAGGCATGTCCCGCTTGCGGATTGTCGCCGGGAATCGGCCAGTTGGTGTAGCCCGGCATGAACCATTGATTGACACGCCAGTAAAAGGTATCCGCCTCCGCCTCGCGCCGCGCCGCCATCAAGAGGCCATTCACCAATGGCTGTGTCTTGATCTCGGGCTGCGTCTCCCGCATCGCCCACACGGCGGAGCGGTTCTTGGCATTGGCGGCGCGCTGGCGCAGCAGGTCATTGTGCAGGATGCTGAGATGCGCCGAATCGAGATCGCCCTCCATCCCTTGCGTCCAATGGCAATGCTGTAACCGTTTCGACACATAAACATGATCGGCCGGCACGGTCAGCCATTCGAGATCGGGCAGGGCGGGCTGCTTCT
>DATIZS010000332.1:0-8796 GCA_035516955.1 Rhizomicrobium sp. | reverse complement strand
TGGGATCGCCTGATGCGCGCAGGCAGGATCTTCGGCCTCGAGCCGGCGGGCACCGAGGCGATGGACATTCTCGATCTCGAAGCCGGCATCGCGCGTCCCGAACGCGATTATGCGCCCGCCCGCGACGGATCGCAGCGCACGCCCACGCCCAAATCGCTCGGCCTCGAAAGTCTGATCGATCCCTCGCATCAGAGCTTCAACGGGCGTTCGGCCTGTCTTTCCGCGCGGGAAACCAGAACGCTCGTCGGCATCGAGATCGATTCCGAAACGCCCGCGCCGCATACGCCGCTCATGCGCAACGGCCACGCCGCGGGCCGCACATTGTCGTCGCATTATTCGCCGGCGCTGCGCCGCGCGATCGCGCTCGCCATCGTCGATGCCGGGGCGGGGGCGGAATTGTCGCTGACGCTGTCGCCATCCGCCGAAATTCCGGAATTCCGCACCGCCGCCGCGCGCGTGACGGCCTTGCCGTTCCTGCCCATTCCTGATTCCATGGGCGCATGAAACATGCCGGTCCCGCAGCACTCGACAAGCTCGAGCCGCTGCTTGCCGAATTGCGGAAGTTTCCCCTCAAGGAAAAATCGCGCGGCACGTTTTATCGCGGCGCCCGCGCATTCCTGCATTTCCACGAACACGGCAATGAATTCTATGCCGATATGCGTCTGGCCGGAGAATTCGAGCGTTTTCCCGCAACCACCGCGCGCGAACGCGCGGCCCTTCTCAAGAAAATCGGCGCTTCGCTAAAGATGCGTTAAGCGCGGGCACGCGAAGATCGAAAACCGGCGCGGGCGCAGCGAAATTCGCAATCTCCTGTCGCAGGCGCTGCTGGAGCCGCACGCGATCCTTGGGCATAATGATGCTATGAACAAACAGGCGCCGCCGCCGAATTTCCTGCGCCCCGCATTCGCGGCCGATGCGAAAGCGGAATTCGCAGCACTTCTCCGCGCCCGTCCCGATCTCGAATTCGTCGATGCCGTGCTCGCCGATATCGGCGGCACGTTGCGCGGCAAGCGCATCGCGATCGCCGAAGCGGGCCGTCTGTTCGAAAGCGGCATGCAGATTCCGCATTCGATCTATCTGATGGATTCGCGCGGCGAGATGATGAACCCGTTCGGCCGGGGCGTGGGCGACGGCGATCCGGACGGCACGGCCTGGCCCATTCCCGGAACGGTCCGGCCGGTCTGGGGCGAAGCGCGCGCGCAGATTCTGATGAGCTTGCGCGACGATGCGGGCGTGCCCGATCCGGCCGAGCCGCGCGCGGCGCTCGAACGCGTGCTCGAACGTTTCGCGGAAATGAAGCTCGCGCCCGTGGCCGCGCTGGAACTGGAATTTTATCTCATCCACCGGGTGCGCGATGCATCGGGCGCGCCGCTTCCGCCGCGCTCGCCGCGCGACGGACGCCGCGAAACGGCACCGTCCGTCTATGGCATCGACGATCTCGATCGCTATGCCGCCTTTCTCGACGCGCTCAACGATGCGGCCCGAACCGAGCGCATCCCGGTTTCCGCCGTCAGCAAGGAATATGCGCCGGGCCAGTTCGAGGCCAATCTGAAACATCAGACGGACGCGCGCGCAGCCGCCGATCATGCCGTGTTCCTCAAGCGCATCGTGAAGGCGGCGGCGCGTTCGCAGGGCTTCGACGCCACCTTCATGGCGAAGCCTTACGCCGAGCGCGCGGGCAGCGGGCTGCACATCCATCTCAGCATCGCCGGCGAAGCGGGCCGCAACATTTTCGACGACGGCAGCGCGGCGGGTTCGGAACGCCTGCGCCATGCCATCGGCGGGCTTCAGGCGTTGATGCCGGAATCGATGGCGCTCTTCGCGCCCAATGTGAATTCCTATCGCCGTTTCGCGCCCGACATGTTCGCGCCCGTCAATCGGCGCTGGGGCGCCAACAACCGCTCGGCGGGATTGCGCGTGCCGGCCGGTCCGGGCGAGGCGCGGCGCATCGAGCATCGCGTGGCGGGCGCCGATGCCAATCCCTATCTGGCGCTGGCGGCCGTGCTCGCCGGCGCGCATCACGGGCTCGCGGCGAAGCTCGATCCCGGCGCGCCCGCGAACGGCAATGTCTCGCGCGAACCGGATGCGGCCTTGCCGCTCACTATCGGCGATGCGCTGTCGAAGCTCGAAAATGCGTCCGCGCTCGAATCCTATCTCGGGCGCGAAACGCTTGCGCTCTATCGCGAGACCAAGCGCATCGAGGCCGAGCGCCTGGGCCGCATCGTCAATCCCGTCGAATATGATTGGTATTTGTGATCCGCCTGTGCCTGCTAAAATCTCGTCATGGCCGGGCTTGTCCCGGCCATCCATAACCTCCTCCTAGAAATGCGTTTATGGATGGCCGCCACAAAGGCTTGCACTCGGGCCGCGCTTCGCGCGGTCCCGGGTGGCGGCCATGACGATTTGGATATGATTTTTTGTTTAGGCGCGCCGCAATCGCAATTCGGCGACGCCGCCTTCGCCGTCGCCCATTCTGAGCGAACCGCCCATGCGCCGCGCCAGCACCGAGGCGATGGCGAGCCCCAGGCCCACGCCCGTCGTCATCCCGGGGCGCTCGAAACGCGCGAAGGGCTCGCCGGCGCGCGCCTTCTCGCTTTCGGCGAAGCCTGCGCCGCTGTCGCGGATGGCGATGACGATCGCGTCGTCCTCGTGGCGCAATTCGATGCGCACCGATCCCTTCTCGGGCGTGAATTGCAGCGCATTGGCAAGAAGATTGGCGAGCACGCGCTTGACGCCCAGCGCATCGGCCATCGCGAATGCGCTTTGCGGCAGCGCCACGCGCAGCCGGATCTGCCGCGAAAAGGCGCGCCCCGCGATCTCGTCGATGGTCTCGCGGGCGATCGCCGCGGCATCGACGCTCGCCAGCCGCAAGGGATGGCGCCCCGCCTCCAGATTGGCGAAATCGAGGATGTCGCTGATCTTGCCGTGCAGATTGCGGCCCGCGCTCGCGATATCGCGCGCATATTCGGAATATTTCGGATGTCCCGCCTCGCCGAACAATTCCTGCTCGATCACTTCGGAAAATCCGATGATGGCGTTGAGCGGCGTGCGCAGTTCGTGGCTCATATGGGCGATGAATTCGGATTTGGAGCGCTCGGCTTCGGCGGCGCGGCGCTCGGCATCGGCGAGGCGCACATAAAGCCTGCGGTCGCCCGGCTTCGTGCTGGCGAGTGTCTTCATCGCTTCCTGGGTTTTGGCGCGACGCTCGAATTCGCGCACGAACACGACGGCAAGGCCAGCGCCCGCCAGCGCCGGGCCGAAGATGAAGAAGAAATAGAGCGGCAGCGATCCGTACCAGGCATCGAGTGCCGCACCAGCCCGCACCGACGTGGCGACGGTGAGCGGCCAGCTGTCCACCGCGGCCACCGAAACGATACGCCGCCCCGCGCCCGAATCGATTTCGCGCACGGCGCGTTCGAGCCCGCTCACTTGCAGCGCGCCTTGCGGCGGCGGCGCGTTCCAGTTCGCGCCGAGCGCCAGAACGCGCCCGTCATCGGTGGCGATCGCCGCGTTTTCGAGGCTGGCCGCGCCCAGCAGCATGCGCGGATCGAGCTGCACCGCCACCAATTGGTCGCCCGACGGGAAGATGATGGTGAAGCCTTTGCCGTCGCGGGACGCGAGCACCGCACGGCCCGCATGCGCGCGCTGGAGCACGCTTGGCCCGAGCGGCAGAAAGCCCGGCGCCGATTTCATTTCCGAGAGCAATTCGCCGTCCGAATCCAGCACCACGATGTTCTTCAAGGCCGCCCCGCCCGCATCCGACAGCGCCGCCGTCGCGTCGGGACTGCCGGCATTGGCGAACGCCTTGCCGAGTGCGGCATAGCGGGAAAGGGCCGCGGCGAGTTCGCCGCTCAGTTCGTGGGCGCGGCGCGCCTCGAACGAAGCAGCCTGATCGAGCGCGCGCGTGCGGTCGAGCCGCATCTGGATCGCGGCGGCGGAGGCGAAGCTTCCCGCGATCGCGATGAGCGAGATCACGACGGTCATGCGGATGTTGCGCGTGGCGGCGGCGGAGATCGCGCGTGTCGCGGCCGTGAACGGCGATGCTGCAAGGCTCCCGGCCATGATCGCGGACTCGCCCCACCTGCCAAGTGATTCGTTCTTGCAACGATGATACGGATGGCGGAGTCGCTGTCGATGGTCAGGAAAGCATTTTCGAGGCCACTTCGAACAGATTCGACGAAATGCCGGGGATATTCAGGCAGGCTTGGAGTTCGGCGCGCATCAGCGCCTGGCGCGCGGAATCGTAGCGGCGCCAGTTCTCGAAGGCCGAGGCCATGCGCGCGGAGACTTTCGGGTTGAGCGAATCCAGCGTGCGCACCGTTTCGCCGACGAGCCCGTAGCCCGCGCCGTCGCCGGCGTGGAAGCGCAGATGATTGGCCGCGAACGCGCCGATCAGCGCGCGCACGCGATTGGGATTCTTGATGTCGAAATGGGGATGCTTCATCAGCGCGCGCACGCCGTTGACCGTGCCGGGCAAAGGCGACATGGCCTGCAGGCTCATCCATTTGTCGAGCACGAGCGGATTTGTGCGGAAGCGGTCGTGGAAATCGGCGAAGGCTTCGTCGCGCCGCGCCGAATCCATGCGCGTCAGCGAGGAAAGCCCCGCGATCATGTCGGTCATGTTGGTGGCGGCGCGATAATGCGCGCCCGCGATCTCGGCCGCGCGTCCGTCATCCGCGGCGGTCAGATAGCGCAGACACGCATTGCGAAGCGCGCGCCGCCCGGCCGAAGCGGCGTCCGGCGAATAACCGCCCCGCGATTCGAGATTCTTGTAGAGCGACATGATCCGCGCGCCATGCGCGCTTGCGACGCTTCTGATCAGCGCCATGCGCGCTTCATGGATCGCGTCGGGATCGGCGGGCTGCATGGCGAGCGCAAGCTCGTCCTCCGAGGGCGGCATCAGCATCAGGGCCGCGAACGCATGATCGGAATCGGCGCGCGCCAGCGCCTCGCCGATGGCATCGACATAGGTCTGGTCGGTTTTCGGCGCCGCGCCCGCTTGCGCCGCCTTCGCCATGTCGAGCAGCAATTCGGTGGCGAGGATCTGTCCCGATTCCCAGCGGTTGAAGGAATCGGCATCGTCCTTCATCAGAAGCGCACGCGCTTTGCGGTCGAGCGGCGTCTTGAAGATCGCGGGCGCCGAGAAATGCCGGCCGAGCGAAAGCAGCGGCGGCTCCGCCACATCGACGAAGACGAATTTCTCTTCCGCCCTGGTCAGTTCGAGCACGCGTTCCTCGGGCCCGCGCGCGTTTTCGCCTTCGAGCGTGAGCGGCAGCGCCGCGCCCGATGGCGCGACAAGCCCCACGCTCACCGGAATATGCATCGGCTTTTTCGTGGGCTGGCCGGGCGTGGGCGCCAGCGTCTGTTTCAGATCGAGGGTGTAGGTTTTCTTTGCCGCATCGTAAGCGCCCTTCGCTTCGATCACCGGCGTTCCCGATTGCACATACCAGAGACGGAATTGTTTCAGGTCGCGCCCGTTGGAATCCTCGAAGCATTTCACCCAGTCTTCCACGGTCGCTGCCTGGCCGTCATGGCGCTCGAAATAAAGATCGGTGGCTTTCCGATAACCGTCCTCGCCCACCAGCGTCTTCAGCATGCCGATCACTTCGGCGCCTTTTTCGTAAACCGTCGACGTGTAGAAATTGTCGATCGAGATATAACTCTGCGGCTGCACGGGATGGGCGAGGGGCCCCGCATCTTCCTGGAACTGGCGCGCGCGCAGCGCCTTCACGTCGTCAATGCGTTTCACCGCGCGGCTCCGCTGATCGGCGGAGAAATTCTGGTCGCGGAAGACGGTCAGGCCTTCCTTCAGCGACAATTGGAACCAGTCGCGGCAGGTGATGCGGTCGCCCGTCCAGTTGTGGAAATATTCATGCGCCACCACGCTTTCGATGCGCTCGTAATCTGTGTCCGTCGCGGTATCGGGCGAGGCGAGCAGCAATTTGTCGTTGAAGATGTTGAGGCCCTTGTTCTCCATCGCGCCGAAATTGAAGGCGGAAACCGCCACGATCATGAAGATGTCGAGATCGTATTCGCGGCCGTATGTCTCTTCGTCCCAGCGCATGGCGCGTTTCAGCGAATCCATCGCGTAGGCGGCGCGTTCCTCGTTTCCGTGTTCCACATAGATGCGCAGCGCGACTTTTCGCCCGCTCATGGTGGTGAATTCGTCCTTCAACACGCCGAGATCGCCCGCCACCAGCGCAAAGAGATAACAGGGCTTGGGGAAGGGATCGTTCCACACCGCGAAATGCCGCCCGCCGGGAAGATCGCCGCTGTCGGTCAGGTTGCCGTTCGAAAGCAGGATCGGATATTTCGCCTTGCCGGCTTCGATGCGCGTGGTGTAGACGGCGAGCACATCCGGGCGGTCGAGGAAATAGGTGATGTGACGGAAGCCTTCGGCCTCGCATTGCGTGCAGAACATGCCGTCGGAAACGTACAATCCTTCGAGCGCCGTGTTCGCCGCGGGCGCGATTTCGGTGACGATCTCGAGCGCGAATTTCGCCGGCACCTTGGCGATGGTGAGGAATTTCTCGTCCACCTTGTAATCGGCCGGCGAAAGCGCGCGCCCGTCGAGCGCCACCGAAACGAGCTTCAAATCTTCGCCGTTCAGCACCAGCGGCGCCTCGGCACCCGCGCGCGTCACGTTCATCCTCGCCGTCACGCGCGTGGCATCGGGATCGAGGCGGAAATCGAGCGCGATGTCGCTGATGCGGTAATCGGGCGCGCGATATTCCTTGAGCGAAATCGCGCGCGGTTCTTCGGTGCGCATGGGCTGCCTCGATCGAAAAATCGAGGCCAGTCATAGACCCTGGGACACGGAAAGGGAAAGGCGAAAGCGCTAGCCTTCTTCGCGGTTGACCGCCATCAAAAGATCCTGCGCGTCATGGGCGAGATCGGCGAGCGAAGCCGGCATTTCCTCGCCCGATTTGCGGGCCCATTCGACGAGGCTGGAGGCGAACTCGGCGAGCCTGGGCGCATGCGCGATCAGCCGCGCCTGGCGCTCCACGCGCACCGGATCGAGATCGTATTCGGCGCCCGGAACGCGCCAGCCGCCCCATTCCGCTTCGCCGGTGACGACGACGGGATAGGTTCCCGGCACCGGATGACGCGCGCAATCGCCGGCGGGCTGCCATTTGTTGCGCGCGCGAACGATGCGCCAATGCTCGGAGCCGTTGTCCTTCTCTTCGGCGGCGGGCGCTTCGGCCTGAAGTTCGTCGGCGGCGAATTCGCGGCCCAGGCCCACATCGTAATAAACGCGCAAGGGTTCGTCCAAACCCTTGGCCCAGTGGGGGATCACGCGCTCGACCAGCGCCCATGTGCCGACCGGCTTCACGTAAACGCGCTGGTTCTTGTGGAATTGTGCCTTGGCCATTCTGGGCCCCTGTCGAAGCCAGGCAACGTTAGGCTTTGCCCCTTAAGCCCCGGTTAAGAACCGCTGCCGAATTGACGCTAGGTAAGCGAAAACAAGACGTTTGCTCTGCCGCAAGCGCCGCTGTTGGCGGGCGCGCAAACGCGCTCTAAGCTGGATGTTAACCGGCGGAAAAAAATGGGAAGAGACGCATGAATTTCGATTTCTCGGACGATCAGAAACTGCTCAAGGATCAGGCGCGGAAATTCCTCGCCGAAAAATGCCAGCCCAAGGTGGTGCGCGGCGTGCTCGAAGGCGCGGGCGGGCTCGATGCCAATCTGTGGAAGGCGATTGCCGAAATGGGCTGGCTGGGAACCGCCATTCCGGAGAATTACGGCGGGCTGGGTCTCGGCTATCTCGAACTTTGCGTCATCGCCGAGGAACTTGGCCGCGTGCTGGCGCCGGTGCCGTTTTCCTCGACGGTCTATCTGTTCGCTGAAGCGTTGCTTGCGGCGGGAAGCGAGGAGCAGAAGAAGCGGCTTTTGCCAGAAGTCGCAAGCGGCGCCCTGATCGGCACCTTCGCGCGCGCCGAAGGGCCGGGCGCGGTGCTGGCGAAGAACGTCCGCACCAGTTTCAAGAACGGCAAACTCTCCGGCAAGAAGATCGCAGTGGTCGACGGCATGGATGCCGATTACGCCGCCGTGCTGGCGCGCGCCAGCGACGAGCCGGGCGAGCGCGGGCTGCAGATGGTGCTCGTCGATCTCAATGCGGCCGGCGTCAAGCGCCACGCGCAGGATTCCATCGATCCTTCGCGCAAACATGCCGAAATCACATTCGATAATGTGAGCGCCGAAGCGCTGGGCAAGCCGGGCGAGGGCTGGAGCATTGCCAATCGCGTGCTCGACCGCGCCGCCGTCTTGATGGCGTTCGAACAAGTGGGCGGCGCCGAGCAATGCCTCGTCATGGCCAAGAACTACGCCATGGAGCGCTATGCCTTCGGCCGGCCCATCGGTTCCTTCCAGGCGATCAAGCACAAGCTCGCCGATATGTATGTGAACAACGAGCTTGCCCGTTCCAACGCCTATTACGGCGCCTGGGCGCTTTCGACCAATGCGCGCGAGCTTCCGCTCGCCGCCGCCGCCGCGCGCATCGCCGCGACGCAAGCCTTCGACTATGCGGCCAAGGAGAATACGCAGGTGCATGGCGGCATCGGCTTCACCTGGGAAGTCGATTGCCATCTCTATTACAAGCGCTCGCGCGAGCTCGGGCTTGCGCTCGGCGCGCAGCGCACCTGGAAGGAAAAACTGGTGACGGAATTGGAACTGTCCAATGCGGCGTGATTTTAACCCCACTTCCGTCATCACCCGGTCCGTAGCGATAGCGGAGGATCCGGGTGATCCAATTTTCTTTCGGTTTGAAGAAGAAAAATTGGACCGCCCGCATAAAGC
>DATIZS010000331.1:0-7325 GCA_035516955.1 Rhizomicrobium sp. | reverse complement strand
GGCTGTGGCTTTTCGCGTTCTTCGCCGTCATCACGCTGGGCGAGCTTTATCTCTCGCCCATCGGCCTCGCGCTGGTGGCGCGCGTGGCGCCGGCGCAGATCCTTTCGGCCATGATGGGGCTCTGGTTCATCACCAGCTTCACCGGTAATCTGCTCGAGGGCTATATCGGCACCTATTTCACCCGCATGGACAAGGTGCATTTCTTCCTGCTCTGCGCGGCCATCGGTGCGGCGGCGGGCGTGGTGACATGGCTGTTCGACCGCCCGCTCCGGCCCATCCTCGAAGTCAAGCCGGATAAAGCGTCCGAGCTCGCCGAACAACAGGGCATCCCCGCGACCAAGCCGCAGGCCGGCGAATAGGCCTTGTCATCGCCGCGTGCGCGAACGACATTGCCGCGCATGAGCGACGACAAACCCGGCACCATCGCAACCCATCTCGGCCGCATGAGCGCGGAGCATTTCGGCGTGGTCAACACGCCGGTCTATCGCGCCTCGACCATTCTCTATCCCGATCTCGCCACGCTCGAAGCCAATGCGATGCCCTACACCTATGGGCGGCGCGGAACGCCGACCTCGCGCAGCTTCGAGGAGGTCGCGAACGCGCTCGAAACCGGCGCGCGCACGGTGAGCGTGCCGTCCGGCCTCAACGCGATCGCGCTTGCGATCCTCAGCGTTTGCGCTTCGGGCGATCATCTTCTGGTGACGGATTCGGCCTATCTGCCCACGCGCCATTTCTGCGACCGCGTGCTCAAGCGCTTCGGCGTCGAGACAGAGTATTACGATCCGCTGATCGGCGCCGGCATCGAAAAGCTCTTCAAGCCGAACACGAAGGCCGTTTTTTGTGAAAGCCCCGGCTCGCTCACCTTCGAGGTGCAGGATATTCCCGCCATCGCGGCCGCGGCCCATGCGCGCGGCGCTTCCGTGCTGATGGACAACACCTGGGCGACGCCCGTCTATTTCAATGCGCTCGCGCATGGCGTTGATCTTTCGATCCAGGCAGCGACGAAATATGTCGGCGGCCATGCCGACGTGATGCTGGGCTACGTCACGTCCAATGAAAGCCACAAGCAGCGGCTCGTGGATACGCATGGCTATCTCGGTCTCTATGCCAGCGGCGACGATTGTTTTCTCGGGCTTCGCGGCTTTCGCACCCTCTCCGTCCGGCTCGCGCGCCATTACGAGAACGGTGTGGCGCTCGCGCGCTGGCTGCAAGCCCGCCCCGAAGTCGCGCGCGTCATCCATCCCGCGCTCGAAACCGATCCCGGCCACGCCATCTGGAAGCGAGATTTCACCGGCGCATCCGGATTGTTCGCCATCGAATTGAAGCCGCTCGCGCATGACGCGCTCGCCGCCTTCATGGACGGGCTTCGGCTCTTCGGCATGGGCTTTTCCTGGGGCGGCTATGAGAGCCTGATCGTGCCGGCGCGCATCCATCGCACCGCGCGGGTCTTTGCGGCGAACGGTCCGGTGCTGCGCATCCATGCGGGGCTTGAAGATGCGGGCGATCTGATCCATGACCTCGACGAAGGCTTCGCGCGGATGAAGGCGCATGCGTGACCGCAATCTCTCCGAACGGCAATTCCTCGACGCCGTGACCTACAATGACGACGGCCTCGTGCCGGTCGTGGCCCAGGATTCCGCGACCGGCGCGGTCCTGATGCACGCCTGGATGAATCGCGAAGCCCTGCAGATCACGCTCGAAACCGGCGACGTCACCTATTGGTCGCGCGCGCGAAAGGCGCTGTGGCGCAAGGGTGAGACCTCGGGCCATACCCAGCGCCTCTCCGAAGCCTTCGTCGATTGCGACGGCGATACGCTTCTCCTCAAGGTCGATCAGAAGGGCCCCGCCTGTCACACCGGCGCGCCGAGCTGCTTCTTCCGGAAGCTCGATTACTAATACCACTTCGTCATGGCCCGGCTTGCTTGCCCCGCCGAAGCTGAAAGCGTAGGCGGGACCGGGCCATCTATTTTTCTTATCAAGAAAATTGGATCGCCCGCATGAAGCGGGCGATGACGGAATGGGTCAATCCGTCCAGAAATTCGTGCCCGGATAATCGCGGTCGCGCGGAAACGCGTGCACGATCAGTGCCGCCGCCAGTCCCGCGACCGCGCCCATCGCCGCGGCGAGCAGATGCGCCGCCGACACCAGAGCGCCGCCCGCCGATCCCGCCAGCATGAAGAGGCCTGTGAGCGTTACGCGCCGCGTGGATGCCTCCATCGACTACCTATTCAAATATGCTCCGCAAATGCGCATTCAAGAACTTGCCTTCGGGATCGAGTTTCTTGCGCAACACCCCGTAGCGCCCAAATTCAGGGTAGATTGCGGCGAACTCATGGCCGGTGCGCGTGTGCCGCTTGCCCCAATGGGGGCGGCCCTGATAGCGGCGGAAAACCGCCTCGCAGGCGTTGAACAATTTCGCGGTATCGACCTTGTGATATTGATGCACGGCGATGGTGCAGCTCTCGCGCCGATAGAAGGGGCTCAGCCAGATATCGTCGGATTTCACGGTGCGGAATTCGATGGGAAAGCCCGTGTTGATTCGATCCTTGCGGATCATCTCCACGATTTCGCGCAGCGCGGTCGCGCCGTCCTTGTAGGCCAGCCCATATTCCATTTCGTTGAAGCGGATGGTGCGCGGGCTCGGGAAGATCTCGTGGCTCCAGCGCACGCGTCCCGGCCCCGGCATCAGCCGCGAAAAGAGGCGATGCGCCGGTTTCAGGAGCGGCGGCGCGAAGCGCAGCACCTCGTTGATCCCCGCAAACGCCTTGGCGTCGGCGCCTTCCGACAATCCCTTGTCGCGCATCTCTTCGGCCGTGCGCGGCTGAGGCGCGGGCTCGTCGCTTTCGTTGAGCGATTTGCAGACGCAAGTCTCGGCGTAAGGGAACCAGAAGAATTCGAAATGGCGGTTGCTCGCGACGAGCGCATCGAGCTTCGCAAACATTTCCTCCGGCGCCATCAGGAAATTCTTTTCGAGCAGCTTGTAGGCCGGGCGCACCTGCATCGAAATCTCGGTCATCAATCCCAGCGTGCCCATCGACACACGGCCCGCCTCGAAGATTTCCGCGTTCTCGTTCGCCGAACAATTCAGAACGTCGCCATTCGCCGTGATGATGCGAAACCCCGCGACCTGAGACGACAGACTGCCGAGCGTGCGCCCCGTGCCGTGCGTGCCCGTGCCGACCACGCCGCCCAAAGTCTGCCGGTCGATGTCGCCCATATTGGCGAGCGCAAGCCCATGGGGAAAAAGCGCGGGGCCGATCGCCCAGAGCGGCGTCGCCGCGCCGAAGGTCGCGATCTTCTTTTCCGCATCGACGTTTTTCAGACCGCTGAACGCGGCAAGATCGATCAGCGTGCCGCGCGTCGCGCAAAGCGGCGTGAAGGAATGGCCGGTGCCCGGCGCGCGCACTTCGCTGCCGCCCCGGATGGCGGCGGCGAGCGCGACGTCGTCCCGGGGCGCCACGATCTCGCGCGGCTTGGCCACCACGCCGCCCGACCAGTTCGACCATTTCCCGCCGACGATTTTCATGGAGAGGCCGTTTAAGCGCGCATTACGGCGGCGTCAATCTTGCAATCCGGAACGATTTGTATAAGCGCCGGGCGGCCCGTCGCTTTCGCGCTCCGTAATTTTACCGATACCGGCCCGTTCATCGCCGGTTCAGAATAAAAAGCGAAATCTGCGGCTCGTAGCGGATCGCCTTCGCGTTTGAAAGCGTTTCCACAGTTCTCGCGCGAGCGGCGTGCGTAACCCAAGGACAGTGCAATGCGAAAAATGCTCAGCCCGCTTCTGGCGGTTTCCACCCTGTCGCTTCTCAGCGCCTGCGTGACCCAGCCCATGGGACCGATGATCCCCGCCCGCCCCGGCGAGGGAAAATCGATGCAGCAATTCAGCCAGGACGACGATTACTGCCAGGATTATGCGGGCGACAAGGTGGCCGGCCGCGTCAGCCGCGCCAATGACGAAGCCGTGCGCCGCGGGCTCATCGGCACGATCATCGGAGCCGCCGTCGGCGGCGCCGTCGGCAATACGCGCGGTGCGGTGGTGGGCGGAACGGCGGGCGCCGTGATCGGCTCCAATTCGGGGCGCGGCTACGACCAATATGGCGTGCAGCGCGAATACGATCTCGCCTACGCGCAATGCATGGCCTCGCGCGGCGACGATGTACCGGGATGGTACGAACATCCCCATCACGACCGCGATTACGACCGCGGCCACGACAACGATCGCGATTACGATCGCGGCAACCGCGACGATCACGATTACGACGATCAGGATCGCGGCGGCGATCACGATTACGACGACAACGGTCCGGACGACCGCGATAGCGGCCCGCCGGACGATGATGACCAGGATTGAAGCTCCACTTTCACCATCGTCATGGCCGGGCTTGTCCCGGCCACCCATAACCTCGATCTGGACGGTGTCTATGGATGGCCGCCACGAGGGCGGCCATGACGGTGTTTGGAACGAGTAAAGTTCCCCAAACTAAGCCGCCTGAATATGCCCATCCACGATGTGAATGGAACGATCCGCCGTCGCCGCGAAATCGGGATCGTGCGTGACCGCCACCACCGCGCGATTATGCGCGCGCGCGAGATGCCGCAGGATTTCCTGCACGATGGCGCTCGATTTGGTGTCGAGATTGCCGGTGGGTTCGTCGGCGAGGATGAGCCGCGGATCGTTGGCGAGCGCGCGCGCGATCGAGACGCGCTGGCTCTGCCCGCCCGAGAGCTGGCGCGGCAGCTTGTTGGCCTGATCGCCGAGCCCGAGTTCGCCGAGCAATTCCGCGCCATAGGTTTTCACTTCGGCCATGCTGCGCTTGCCGAGCTTCTCCATCGGCATCATGACGTTTTCGAGCGCGGTGAATTCCGGCAGCAAAAAATGCGACTGGAACACGAAACCCAGCTCGGCCAGCCGCACATCGGCGAGTTTTTCGTCGTCATAGGTCGAAGTCTCGACGCCGTTCAGCCAGATACGCCCCGAAGTCGGGCGGTCGAGCAGACCGAGCAGATAAAGCAGCGAGGATTTTCCCGAGCCCGACGGCCCGGTGATCGAAACGAATTCGCCCGCATGCACTTCGAGATCGATGTTCTCCACCAGCGTCACCGGCACTTCGCCCGCAAGCCGCCGCGTGAGCTTCTCGGTTCTGATGATGACGTCGCTCATTGCGCGCCGCGCAGGATATCCACCGGCTGCACCCGCGCGGCCTTGCGCGCCGGCATCAGCGCGGCCATGGTCGAAGCGGCAATCGCGAAGCCGCCGGCGATGGCGAACTGCACCCAGCTCCAGTCGAGCGGCAGATGGATCGGATCGGAGCCGGGGAATTTGAAGGTGAGCGACATCAGCCCCGCCATGATGATCATGCCGAGCGGCAAGCCCGTAGCGCAGCCGGCCAGTCCCAGAACCGCGCCCTGGAAGAGAAAGATGCGCTCGATATCGCGGGCGTGGAATCCCATCGAGCGCAGGATCGCGATGTCGCGCTGCTTTTCCATCACCACGGTCGAGATGATGTTGTAGATGCCGAACGCGGCCACGATCAGAACCGCGCTCACCACCGAATACATGATGATGTTGCGGATCATCAGCGTGCTCATCAGATCTTCGGACTGCTCCTGCCAGGACACCGATTTGTAACCGCCGCGCGCTTCGATCTTCGCGGCGACGGCCTGCGCCTGATACGGGTCCTTCAGCTTGACGACGATATTGTTGATGCGATTGGGCCGGTTCATCAGCGATTGCACGCGCTTCAATGAAACGAAGGCCTGACCTTCGTCGTATTCGGCGCGGCCGGTGTGGAAAATGCCGACGATCTGGAACGTGTGCACCTGCCCCGTCGTGGCCGAGACCGTGATGTTCTCGTTCATGCGCAGCGAAAGTTTGCGCACCAGTTCGCTTCCCAGAATGATCCCGTCGGAATTGGATTCGAGATCGGAGATCGCGCCCTCTTTCATATACTGGCCGATGGTGGAGACCTGTTCGATCTCCGACGGGATGATGCCGTTCAGCGTCAGCGTCTCGTCCTTGCCGGCGAAATCGACGAGCGCCTGCCCCTGCAGCGAGGGCGAGGCGAAGGCGCCGGGAATGGTGCGGATATATTCCAGGATCTGGCGGTAATTGCGGATGCCGCGCGTTTCGGTTTCGGGCTTCACATCGCGCACCTGCACCGCCCCTTGCGGATAAAGCTGGTCGGCGGGCTGCAGCGTCGGATTGCGGAATTCGTCTTGAACGGTGATATGGGGCGAATTGTCGACGAGGCGCTTGATGAAATCCTGCTCGGAGCCCTGCATCATCGAGGAGATGGCGAGGAAGAAGGCCACGCCCAATATGATGCCGAGCAGCGACACCACGCTCTGCCGCTTTCGCGCCAGCAAATGCTTCACCGCGATCGAGATCAGGAGCGGGTTCATTTCACTTCGGCGTGGACGCGCTCGCCGTCCTTGAATGTGTCTTCGGGGTTGGTCGCAACGAGATCGCTTTGCGCGAGCCCGCCGCGGATTTCCACCTGCTCGGCGCCTTTCGCACCGGTCGTCACCGCGATCTGCGCGAGCCTGCCGTCGCGCACCACCCAGACCTTGCCGTTCGCGTAGGCGCTTGCCGGCACGAGCAGCGCGTCCGGATTCTGATGCACGACGATATTGGTCTCCGCCGTCATGCCGATGCGCAGCGGCGAATCCTGAGGGATCGACACGCGCACGCGATAGCTCCGCGCCACCGGATCGCCTTTGGGCGTGATCTCCAGCACCTTGCCGTCGAAGATCTGGCCCGGAAACGCATCGGCGCGGATCAGCACCTTCTGGCCGACCTTCACCAGCGAAATATCTTCCTCGTCCACTTGCGTGGAGACGCGCAAAGGAGCCGCGCAGGAGAGCCAGAACACCGCCTGGTTGATGGGAATGAACTGACCCACTTCACCGTCGCGCTCGATGACGTGGCAATCGCCGGGCGATGTTAGCATCATGTATCCGGCTGCGGCTTGCGCGGCCTCGACGGCGGCATGCGCGGCCTGCCAATCCGATTTGGCCTTGTCATAGGTCGCTTGCGCGATGATGCCGCCCTTCACCAGCCGCGCGTCGCGATCGTAATCGGCGCGCGCGAATTTCTCCTGCGCGATGAGCTGGTCGAGATTGCCCTGCACGTCCTTGTTCTCGAGCCGCGCGAGCACCTGTCCTTTTTTGACGTCGTATCCTTCATAGGCCTCGACCTGCGCGATGCGCGCGCCGATGCGCGGCGCGATCGGCGTCATCACGGTGGGCTCGACGGTGCCCGTGGCATAGACGGCCTCGACCGCCGGTCCGCGCGTCGGATGGGCCGCCGCCACCGTGGGCAG
>DATIZS010000330.1:0-14539 GCA_035516955.1 Rhizomicrobium sp. | reverse complement strand
GCGCCAGAATTTGAGCCCGCCGTCCGATGTCGGCTCGCCGTGCCAGCCGCGTTCGGTTTCGTCCGACAATTGATCGAGCCTGCGCGCGATATAGGTCGCGGCTTCCGTGGCCCTTGCGGCATCGTTCAGCACATCGGGGTTGAGCGCGCCCGCGATCGCCGCCTGCTCCAGAAGGAAGCGCGGATAATGGCGCGGGAAATTGTCCAGCGCCGCCTTCGCCACGCGCGCTTCCTCGATCAGCGCATCGAGATCGGCGCCCGACACGGTCTCGTTCGTGTGCAGCGTGAAGCTCGCGCCGGACGAACCTTCGGAGATCAAATAATCGTCGAGCTCGTGCTCGTCCTTCAGATAGCGCTCGGATTTGCCGCGCGCCGCCTTGTAGAGCGGCGGCTGGGCGATGAAGAGATGGCCGCGCTCGATCAGCTCCGGCATCTGGCGATAGAAGAAGGTGAGCAGCAGCGTGCGGATATGGGCGCCGTCCACGTCGGCGTCGGTCATGATGATGATCTTGTGATAGCGCAGCTTGTCGGGCGCGAATTCCTCCCGCCCGATGCCGGTGCCGAGCGCGGTGATGAGCGTGGCGATGGCTTCGCTCGACAGCATCTTGTCGAAGCGCGCGCGCTCCACATTCAGGATCTTGCCGCGCAAGGGCAGCACGGCCTGGTTGTTGCGATTGCGCGCCTGCTTGGCGCTGCCGCCGGCCGAGTCGCCTTCGACGATGAAGAGTTCGCATTTCGCGGGATCGCGCTCCTGGCAATCGGCGAGCTTGCCGGGGAGCGAGGCGCCGTCGAGCGCGCCCTTGCGCCGCGTCAGTTCGCGGGCTTTGCGCGCGGCTTCGCGGGCGGCGGCGGCTTCGACCACTTTTCCCACCACGGTCCTTGCTTCGGCGGGATGTTCCTCGAGCCATCGGCCCAATTGCTCCAGCACCACGCCTTCGACCACGGGGCGCACTTCGGAGGAAACGAGCTTGTCTTTCGTCTGCGAGGAGAATTTCGGATCGGGCACTTTCACCGACAGCACGCAAGTGAGACCCTCGCGGCAATCATCGCCCGTCAGCGCAACTTTATCCTTCTTCTGCGGCGTGTTCTCGTCGGCATATTTCGTCACCACACGCGTCAGCGCCGCGCGGAAGCCGGCCAGATGCGTGCCGCCGTCGCGCTGCGGGATGTTGTTCGTAAAGACGAGCATGCTTTCGTGATAGGAATCGTTCCAGGTGAGCGCCGCTTCCACCACGATATTGTCGCGTTCGGCCTTGATCATCACGGGCGCGGGGATCAACGGATTTTTCGCGCGGTCGAGATAGCGCACAAAGGCTTCGAGCCCGCCTTCGTAATGCAGCGAGACTTCCTTCTTCTCCACGCCGCGCATGTCGGCCAGGATGATGGTCACGCCGGAATTGAGGAAGGCGAGTTCGCGCAACCGGTGTTCCAGCGTCGCGTAATCGAACTCGGTCATCGAGAAGGTCTTGACGCTCGGCAGAAACGTCACTTCGGTGCCGCGCTTGGGCTTGCCGTCGACGAGCGGCGCTTCGCCCGCCACCGCGAGCGGCGCATCGGGATCGCCGTCATGGAAGCGCATGCGATGTTCCTTGCCGTCGCGCCAGATGCGCAAGTCCAGCCATTCGGAGAGCGCGTTCACCACCGACACGCCCACGCCGTGCAGCCCGCCCGAAACCTTGTAGGCGCTCTGCTCGAATTTCCCGCCGGCGTGAAGCTGGGTCATGATCACCTGGGCGGCCGACACGCCTTCTTCCTCGTGGATGCCGGTGGGGATGCCGCGGCCATTGTCGCGCACGGTGCAGGAGCCATCGGGATTGAGTATCACGTCGACGCGGTCGGCATAACCGGCCAGCGTTTCGTCCACTGCGTTGTCGACGACTTCATAGACCATGTGATGCAGGCCCGAACCGTCGTCGGTGTCGCCGATATACATGCCCGGCCGCTTGCGCACGGCATCCAGCCCCTTCAGCACCTTGATGCTTTCGGCGCCGTATTCGTCGCTGCCGTTGCCGTTATTGCCGTTGGTGTTTGTCATTCGTCGCTCTGAACTCGCATCGGCCGCGAGTCCGCGACCTCGAAAATGTCGGCGCGCCCGCGCAAGGGCGCGAACATGGCGATGTCGGTGCCCGTCATCCAGGCCTGCGCGCCCAGCGCGAGGATCTCGTCGAACAGCGCCGCGCGGCGCATCGCATCGAGATGCGCTGCGATTTCGTCGAGCAGCAGGATCGGCGCGCGGCCCTCGTGCATCGCCGAAAGCGCGCGCGCATGGGCAAGCACGATGGAGATCAGCAGCGCCTTCTGCTCGCCCGTCGAGCATTCGCGCGCATTCGCCCGTTTGGGCGCATGACGCACGGAAAGATCGGACAGATGCGGACCGAAAATCGTGCGCCCGGCTTCGGCGTCGCGCATGCGCATGCGTTCGAGGCGTGCGCGCAATCCCTCTTCGCCCTCTTCGGCGATCAAAAGATCGGCTTCGCCTTCGAGCGAAAGCTGGGCTGCGGGAAAGGCACCCGCTTCGCCGCGTTCGGCCAGCGCATTATTCTAACGTTGCACCGCATCGGCGCGCGCCATGGCGAGTGCCGTGCCGGCTTCAGCCATTTCGCTCTCGAGTCCGTCGAGCCAGGAGGGATCGCGCGGGCCATAGGCCAGAAGCCGCGCGCGTTCGCGCATTGCCTGCTCGTAGCGCGCGGTGTTCCTCGCATGCGGGCTGTCGAAACCGAAGACGAGGCGATCGAGGAATTTGCGCCGTCCGCTCGCGCCTTCGATGAAGAGCCGGTCCATAGCGGGCGTGAGCCACGCCATGCGCACGATCTCGCCCAGATCGGCGGAGGATGGCGCGGGCGCGCCATTGAGGCGCACCTGGCGGCGCTCGGCGCCATTGGCGGCAAGCACGAGCCCGGTTCCGATCTCATAAGTCTCGCCGTCCTGCGTCACGCTCGCCGCCACCGCCCACAGCGCCTCGCGGGGCACGGCGGGACCTTTGCGCCTATGCTCGCCGAGCTTGGCGCCGCGCAAGCCGCGCCCCGGCGCGAGCAACGAAATCGCATCGAGCAGATTGGTTTTGCCCGCGCCGTTCGGACCGGCGAGCACGACGGGACGTCCACTAACCGCGATCTCGCACGCGGCATAGGAGCGGAAATTGGTCAGCATCGCCCGCGTCACGGCGAGCGTATGCTTCGGGGCTCGCTCTGCTCGCACCTCAGCATGACGGGAATCTGGAATCCCGTCATCCTGAGGTGCGCCGCCCTGCGGCGCCCCGAAGGATGTTTGATTTGCCAAACTCACACCCTCATGGGCATGAGGACATAGAGGGTTCGCGTGTCCTCGGTGTCTTCGATGAGCGTCGGCGAGCCCGCATCGGACAAAAGGAAGCGCACTTCCTTGCCTTCGATCTGGCCGGTGATGTCGAGCAGGTAACGCGCGTTGAACCCGATCTCGATGGGGCCGGCATTATAGGTGGCGCCCAGTTCTTCGGTCGCCGTGCCCGAATCCGGATTGACCACCGAAAGCGTCAGCTTGTCCTTGGCGATATTGAGCTTCACCGCGCGCGTCTTGTCGGCCGAAATGGTGGAGACGCGATCGACGGCCTGCGCGAATGCCTTCGAATCCAGCGACAGCGCCTTGTCGTTACCGCTCGGGATCACGCGCTGGTAGTCGGGGAAGGTGCCGTCGATCAGTTTGGAGGTGAGCTCGACGCCGTCGGAGGTGAACTGAACCTTGGTGTCGGAGAGCGAAATGTCGATCGCGCCTTCGGCATCGTCGAGCAACCGGCGCAATTCGCCGACCGTCTTGCGGGGCACGATGACGCCGGGAATGTCGGACGCGCCTTCGGGCAGATCGAGCTCGTAGCGCGCGAGCCGGTGGCCGTCCGTCGCGACCGCGCGAAACGATCTGGTTTTTCCCTCCTTGGCGGCATGCACATAGATGCCGTTGAGATAGAAGCGCGTTTCCTCGGTGGAGATCGCAAAGCGCGTCTTGTCGATCAGCCGCTTGAGATCGTCCGCCGACAAACGGAATTTGTGGGGCAGCGCGCCCGCCGTCATCTGGGGAAAATCTTCCTTGGGCAGGCAGGCAAGCTCGAAGCGCACCGAACCGGCCGAGACGGAGAGCCGTCCGCCTTCGGACGCCAGCAACTCGGCCTGCACCTGCGCGCCTTCGGGAAGCTTGCGCACGATGTCGTACAGCATGTGCGCGGGCGCCGTGGCCGCGCCGTTGCGCAGCACATCGGCGGGAATGGATTCCACGATCTCGATATCGAGATCGGTGGCGGTCAGCTTCAGCCGGCCCTTGCCGGCCTCGATCATCACATTCGACAGGATGGGGATCGTATTGCGGCGCTCGACGACACTTTGGACATGGGAAAGCGCCTTCAGAAAGGCGCCGCGTTCGACGGTGATTTTCATCGGTTTGCGCTTGGTCCCGGTAGCTTCGTTCAACACCCTCCGGCAAGGCCGCTTTCCGCTCGGCGGCGAGGCCGGAAACCCCTTGATTTTGTTGAGTTTCCGGCGGGCGGAGACTCAAGCTCCGCACTATATCAAGACCGCGTGCCGACGCATAGCTTTTCGGGGGCGAAAACCAGGTCTTTCCCGCCCCGTTTGCACCACCGGGTTCCCCCTCCCTTTGCGGCGCAAGGGGAGGGGGGTAATGCGTTAGTTCTCGCCGCGTCTCGAGAGCACCTGCTTGAGGAAATCCACCTCCTGCTTGAAGAGCGGATCCTCGGCGCAGAGTGCGGCCACGCGCCGGCAGGCATGGAGCACCGTCGTATGGTCGCGCCCGCCGAAGCGCTTTCCGATTTCGGGAAGCGAGCGCATCGTGAGTTCGCGGGCCAGATACATCGCCACCTGCCGCGGCCGCGCCACGCGACGGCTCCTCTGCTGCGATTGGAAATCGCGCAGGTCGAGCTTGTAGAATTCGGCGGTCTTTTTCTGGATGTCCTCGATCGAGGTCTTGCGGCCCAGGATATTGCGCTGGCCCAGCGTTTCCTCGGCCACCTCCATCGTCACCGGCTTCTTGGTGAGATCGGCATAGGTCGCGAGCTTGGTGAAGATGCCGATGAGATCGCGCGGCGAGGCGTCCTCGACATCGGCGATCCGCTCGAGCACGTCCGGCGGGATGGCGGCGCCCGGCCGCAGCCGTGCATTGTCCTCCGCACGCGCCTTCAGGATGGCGAGGCGCGCGGCGCGGTCGGGCTTGCCGAGCGCGATCACGAGCCCGCCCGAAAGCCTGGAGCGCACATCCGGTCCCAGCGCATCGAGCGAGGCGGGCGGCCGGTCGGCGGCCACGACGATGCGCCGGCGCAGATCGGAGAATGCGTTCACCGTGTGCAGGAATTCGCTCACCGTCACGGAGCTGCGGCAGATGTGCTGCAGATCGTCGATCACCAGAAGGTCGGCGCCGCGCAATTCCTCCTTGAAGGCGAGCGTGTCCTTGCGCTGGAGCGCGCCGAGGAACTGGCGCATGAAATCCTCCGCGCCCAGAAGCAGCGCCTTGCGCCCGCGTTTCCGCGCCTCCAGCGTGATCGCGTTCAGAAGATGCGTCTTTCCGAAACCGAAGCTGCCATGGATGTAGAGGAGCCCGATTTCCGCCGTTTCGCCTTCGGCAAAGGAACGCGCCGCGCGATAGGCGAATTCGTTCGCCGTGCCCGGCACGAAGGTGTCGAAGGTCTGGGAGGCATGCAGCACGCGGTTGGAGAGGCCGCGGCGTAGCTCCGTCTTGTCGGGCTCCTCGGGCCGGTAGGCGGGCGCGGGCGCCGCTATCGCGGTCACGAGCACGGGCTTGGAGGGCTGAAGCACGATCGAAAGCGAGTTGGGCTCCGCACCCTCGGCGCGCAGCGCCCGCTCGATGCGGGCGGCATGATGATTGGCCACGTAATTGCGCGCGAAAAGCTTGGGCGCGCCGATGCAGACCTCGCCCCTGTCCGCGCTCACCAATCCCAGCGGCGCGATCCACGCGTCGAAAATGGCATCCCCCAATTCCTTGCGCAGACGTTCGCGCGCCCCAATCCAGATTTGAGCCCAATCCGGCTCCGACATTTTGCTCGTGATCTGTCCCATCGTCCCTGTCCATTTTGGCCGGTCGCCCGGCCGCCCCGTTTTCAACCCCTTCACCGATGAGCCGCAGCGCAGTGCGGACTTCGCAAATCATCGTCGGTCACGCATCCTTGTCATGTGCTCCTCCCCGCTGTTCAGGACTGCCGCCACGGCAGGCCCGTTGCTTTCCAGCCATTGCGCTTGCCGCGATGGCGCTCGTCGTCCATGTCGCCTTCGAAGCCGCCCGCGACGTTGTAGGCGCGCGTGAAACCGGCCGCGGTCATGGCTCTCGCGGCCGAGGCCGAGCGCGCGCCCGAGCGGCAGATGAAGAACAACGCCGTGTTCTTGTCCGCGCCCGCTTGCGCGAGCTGGCCGGCCACGCTCGTCACGAAATCCCGATCGATCGCCATGTCGGGATAGCTCTGCCATTCCGCGCAGAGGACCGAGCGGCCGAGCGCCGAGATCTCCGGCAGGCCCACGAAGGTCCATTCCGGCCGCGTGCGCACGTCGATCAGCTGGGCGCGGGGCTCGGCCTTGAGCATGTTCCAGACGTCGGAGCATTCGACATCGCCGGCATAGTCGGGCCTGGGCATGATCGGCGGCATGGCGATGAAATCTCCAAAGACAGGCGCTCGGGCGGCGCGTCGCCACGCCCAAGGACCCCAGGCCCGTCAAGTATTCGCTAACTTCTGGATTTGTCTCGTATGGCGCGCAGGGTTGACATTTCCGCCAATACTTTGCGATTATTTTTATTAGTCTTTGGCTTCATTGTTTTTGCCCGCCACCGAGGGGCGCACCATAGGACGGGCGGCGCACATAGTGCAAGCCGAACGAAGGGTGAATTCGTTAAAAAAAGCACCGCGTGCGCCTTTTTTGAAGCCTCTATGACCGCGGCTAAGCCTATGTTCTTTATACGGAAAACCATAAGCCTCAGCAAATCATGGGCTTAGCCCGAGTGCCGTTAACATTGGGATGGCCCTAGGATGACGGAACCGCGAATGTCAGTCCACGGACAAATAAAAACGGGCCCGGTATTTGGCCGGACCCGCGCTGTCTTGAATCTGTGAAGAATTCGCGTGGCTTACTCAGGCCTTGAGCTTGGCGAGCCGCTTGGTGAGCCGCGAAACCTTCCGCGCGCCCGCGTTCTTGTGGATAACTCCCTTGGCCACGCCGCGCATGATTTCGGGCTCCGCGGCCTTCAGAGCGGCCTGGGCCGCGGCCGCATCGCCCCTGGCCAGCGCCTCTTCGACCTGGCGGGTGAAGCTGCGCAGCCGGGTCTTGCGGGCATGATTGATGGTGGTGCGCTTGGCTGAGGTGCGCACGCGTTTTTTGGCCGAGGCGATATTGGGCATGAGGCGTCCTGAAATCCGGTTAGGGGCGGGCTTCTAGCCCGGCAGGGGGCGGAAATCAATGCGAGCCTAGCGGTCCTTGAAATCCGGCTTCCGCTTTTCGGAAAACGCCGCCATGCCTTCCTTCTGGTCCTCGGTCGCGAACATGGCGTGAAAGACGCGCCGCTCGAAGCGCACGCCTTCCGCGAGCGTCGTCTCGTAGGAACGGTTCACGCTCTCCTTCGTCATCATCACGATGGGCAGGGAGAGCGAGGCGATCTTGTTGGCCGCTTTCATCGCTTCGCCCATCAGATCGGCCAGCGGCACCACGCGCGAGACGAGCCCTGCGCGCTCGGCCTCTGCCGCGTCCATGTTGCGGGCGGTCAGGCACATCTCCATCGCCTTCGCCTTGCCCACGAAGCGCGTCAGCCGCTGGGTTCCGCCCATGCCGGGCATGACGCCCAGATTGATCTCGGGCTGGCCGAATTTGGCGTTGTCGGCGGCGATGATGAAATCGCAGAGCATGGCGAGCTCGCAGCCGCCGCCCAGCGCATAGCCCGCCACCGCCGCGATGATGGGCTTCCTGATCGCAGCGATCCGGTCATTGGCGCCGGCGAAGAGATTGGCCTTGAACACGTCCATATAGGATTGCGGCGCCATCTCCTTGATGTCGGCGCCCGCCGCGAAGGCTCGCTCCGAGCCGGTGATGACGATGGCGCGAATCCGATCGCTCGCGTCCCATTCCTCCAGCACGCCGATCAATTCGTCGAGCAACTCGGCATTGAGCGCATTGAGCGCCTCAGGCCGGTTGAGCGTGACGACGCCCACGGGTCCTTCGGTTTTGACGAGGATGTTCTTGTGGCTCATGCGGGGGGCTCCTATTCCTCGAACCTTTTAGCGCGCGCCTGTTTCAGCCGCGAATGTTTTTTCTTGCGCTCGATGCGACGTTCCTTGCTGGCCTTGGTGGGTTTGGTGGGCCGCCGGGGCTTGGGCGGAATGGCGGCCTCGCGGATCAATCCGATCAGGCGCGCGCGTGCTTCGGCGCGGTTGCGCTCCTGCTCGCGATGCCGGCGCGCCACGATCACCAGCACGCCCTCTTTTGTGAGCCTCCTGCCGGCGAGCGCCATCAGCCTCTGGCGAACGCCGGGCGGCAGGGACGGCGAATGCGCCGCATCGAAGCGCAGCTGCACCGCGCTGGCCACCTTGTTGACGTTCTGCCCGCCGGGGCCGGAGGCCAGCACGAATTGTTCCTCGAGTTCGTCCTCGGAAATGGCGATGTCGCGCGTGACGGCAATGCTGCCCATTCGCGAATTTTCCCATGCCTCTTGACATGCAACCAAATGGTTGCATAATAGCGCCATGAGCATGGATGCCGTCTTCAAGGCGCTGGCGGACAGAAGCCGCCGCCAATTGCTGGACCGGCTGCATCACAAAAGCGCTCAGACATTGGGTGAATTGTGCGAGGGAATTTCGATGTCGCGTCAGGCGGTGACGAAACATCTGGGGATTCTGGAGGAGGCGGGGCTCGTGGCGACCCAATGGCAGGGCCGCGAGAAGCTGCATTACCTCAATCCCGTGCCCATCAACGACATCGCCGAACGCTGGATCGGAAAATTCGAGCGCCACCGGCTGGCCGCGCTTTCGGATCTCAAACGCAAACTGGAAAGGGACGACAAATGAGCGACAAATTCCTCTACGTGACCTATATCCGCACGACGCCGGAGAAATTGTGGGAGGCGCTCACCAAACCCGAATTCACGAAACAATACTGGTTCGGCATCACGCTCGAAAGCGAATGGAAACAGGGTTCTTCGTGGAAGATGGTGTTCGAGGACGGCCGCGTCGCCGATATCGGCGAAATTCTCGAAATCGAGAAGCCCAAACGCATCGTCATCAAATGGCGTCACGAAATGCGCCCCGAATTGAAGGAAGAAGGCTGGTCGCGCTGCGAAATGACGCTGGAGCAGGTCAACGATTCCGTGAAACTCACCATCCTGCACACCATAGACAGGGAACATTCCAAGCTGATCGAGGCGGTCTCCGGCGGCTGGCCGCAAATTCTGTCGAGCCTCAAGTCGCTGCTTGAAACGGGCGCGGCGCTGCCGCGTCCCGTGGCGAAGGCGGGTTGAAATCCGGCTGGTGCGGCCGCCGCTTCGGCGTATCATGGCAACGCAATTTCGCCCCGGGGCGGGAACATGGCGCGCATCACCGGCATTGGCGGCATCTTCATCAAGAGCGCCGATCCGCAGGCGCTCGCCGCCTGGTATCGCGACAAGCTCGGGATCGCCATCGAGGATTGGGGCGGGGTGATCCTGAAACGAAGCGACGCTTCGCCGCCTTATGCAGTATGGAGCCCGTTCGAGCAGGGCACGCAATATTTCGAGCCGTCGCGGCGCGACGTGATGATCAATTTCGCCGTGGACGATCTCGACGCCTTTCTCGACGAGATCGCCGCTAAGGGCGTGAAGGTCGTGGGCCGGATGGAGACCGATCCCAACGGCAAATTCGCCTGGGTGCTCGATCCCGACGGCACCAAGATCGAATTCTGGGAACCGAAAAAATAAAACCCTCGCCCCCGCTTTAGCGGGAGAGAGGGAGATCTTTTTATTTCTGGCAGGCCGGACAATAAAACGTCGAACGGCCCGCCTGCACGATACGCCTGACCGTGCCGCCGCATTTCCGCGGACAAGGTTTTCCGGCGCGGTCGTAAACCGCGAAGCGATGCTGGAATTCGCCCAGTTCGCCGTCGGCCTTGTGGTAATCGCGCAAGGAGGAGCCGCCCGCCTTCACCGCCTCCTTCAGCACGGATTTGATCGCCTGCGCGAGCGCCGCCGCCTGTTCGGGCGAAACCTTCGCGGCGATGCGCCTGGGCGAAAGACCGGCGCGGAAAAGCGCCTCGCAGGCATAGATGTTGCCCACGCCCGCGATCACGCGCTGGTCGAGGATGGCCGATTTGATCGGGGTATTCTTGCCCTTGAGCGCGGCGCTCAGATATTCCGCATCGAAATCGCCGGAGAGCGGCTCGGGTCCGATCCCCTTGAACAATTTGTCCTGGTCGAGCTTCGCCGTTTCCACCAGCGTCATCAGCCCGAAGCGGCGATGATCGGCGAAAACGATGCGCGCGGGCGCGTCCGTCTCCATCACCACGTGATCGTGCTTGCCGTGACCGGCATCCGGCGGCGCGGTTTTGTAAACATATTGTCCGAATTTGTGCGCGCGGCCTTCGGCATAAACGCTCATGCGCCCCGTCATGCCGAGATGGATCACCAGCGTTTCGCCGGAATCGAGATCGGCGAGCAGATATTTCGCGCGCCGCCACAGGCGTCTTACTTTGCGTCCCTTCAGCCGCTCGGCGAAGCGGGGCGGGAAGGGGATACGCAAACCGCCGCGGCGCGTCTCCACGCTCGTGAAGCGGTGGCCTTCGAGCGCGGGCTCGAGCCCCATGCGCACGGTTTCGACTTCGGGCAGTTCGGGCATTCATTTTCCCCTTGTCATCCCGGCCGGGCGATGCGTTAAGCATCGCGCAGAGCCGGGACCCACGGCAAAGCGTCGCGCCCCGGATCGCCGCCAAGGCGGCGTCCGGGATGACAATAGTGTATTGTAAGAGTCAATGAACACGGCTCCCAAATCCACCGCTTCATTCGGCTTCCGCGACGTGCCGGAAACCGAGAAGGAAAAGCTCGTCCGCGGCGTCTTTTCCTCGGTGGCCGAGCGCTACGACCTGATGAACGATCTGATGTCGGGCGGCGTGCATCGTCTGTGGAAAGACGCGATGGTCGAATGGCTCAACCCGCAACCCGGCTGGCATGTGCTCGACGTGGCGGGCGGCACCGGCGATATCGCGTTTCGCATCGCCGAGGCCGCGCGCGCCAGAGGCGGCGAAGCGGAGATCACCGTCTGCGACATCAATGCCGACATGCTGAACGAAGGCGTGGCCCGCGCGCGCGCGCTGGGCGAGCAGCATATCGAATGGGTGTGCGGCGATGGCGAGGCGCTGCCGATCCCCGATGCCTGCATGGACACCTACACGATCGCCTTCGGCATCCGCAATTTCACCCATATCCAGAAGGCGCTGGAAGAAGCCCGCCGCGTGCTGAAGCCGGGCGGGCGTTTCCTCTGCCTCGAATTCTCGCGTGTCGATGCACCGGGGTTGGATGCGCTCTACGAACGCTATTCCTTCAGCGTTTTGCCCAAGCTCGGCGAGATGGTGGCGAAGGATGCGGAATCCTATCGCTATCTGGCCGAAAGTATCCGCCGTTTTCCGCCGCAGGTGCAATTCGCGAAGATGATCGAGAAGGCGGGACTTTCGCGTGTGAAATTGCGCAACATGACGGGCGGCATCGCCGCGATGCATTCGGCATGGCGGATCTGATGCTGCGCTCGCTCGCAAACATCCGCCGCCTCATGCACGCCGCCCGCGTGCTGGCGAAACATGATGCGCTGGTTCCGGCGGAATATAAGGACGCGCTTCCGCCATCGGCGAAACTGCTGCGCCGCTTCATCGGAAGCCGCGAAAGCGAAGACAAATCCGTCCCGCCCGGCGTGCGTCTGGCGCGCGCGCTCGAGAGCCTCGGCCCCGCTTACATCAAGCTCGGACAGGTGCTGGCGACGCGGCCCGACGTCGTCGGCAACGATGTCGCGCGCGCGCTCGAATCCTTGCAGGACCGCCTGCCGCCATTCCCGGCCGCAGACGCCAGAAAAATCATCGAGCAATCGCTCGGCAAGCCGCTCGATGCGATGTTTTCCTCCTTCTCCGAGCCGATCGCGGCGGCCTCCATCGCGCAGGTGCACGCGGCCGAGACCACCGACGCGCCTTCGCGCCGCGTGGCGGTAAAGGTCCTGCGCCCCGGCATCGAAGCCGAATTCGCGCGCGATCTTTCGGCCTTCGCTTTCGCCGCGCGCATGGCCGAGCGCTTGTCTGCCGAAGCGCGGCGCCTGCGCGCCGTCGCGGTGATCGATACGGTGGCGGCCTCCGTCGCCCTCGAGCTCGATCTCAGGATGGAAGGGGCGGCCGCCTCGGAACTCGCGGAACGCACCCGCGCCGACGACGATTTCCACGTTCCCGAAGTCGATTGGCAGCGCACCTCGGAACGCGTGCTCACGACCGAATGGGTCGAGGGCACGCCGATCCGCGATCCGGAAACGCTTCGCGCCGCCGGCCACGATCCGAAGCGCGTGGCGCTCGTCCTCGTGCGCAGTTTTCTCACGCAGGCGTTGCGTGACGGCTTCTTCCATGCCGACATGCATCAGGGAAATCTGTTTGTCGATGGCGATGGCCGCCTTGTCGCCGTCGATTTCGGGATCATGGGGCGTCTCGATCCCGCTATGCGCCGCTTCCTCGCCGAAACCCTGATGGGATTCCTGAACCGCGATTACCGCGCCATCGCGCAGGTGCATTACGACGCGGGTTTCGTGTCGCGGCGCCACCCGGTCGATCTCTTCGCCCAGGCGCTGCGCGCCATCGGCGAGCCGATTTTCGGCAAGCCTGTGCGCGACGTTTCGATGGCGAAGCTGCTCCAGCAATTGTTCGATACCACGCACCGTTTCGACATGGAGCTGCAGCCGCAGCTCGTGCTCTTGCAGAAGACGATGGTGGTGGTGGAGGGCGTGGCGAGGAGCCTCGACCCGGATTTCGACATGTGGGAGGCCGCCCGCCCCGTCGCCGAGAAATGGATGATGGAGCAGGTCGGCCCGGAAGCGCGCCTGCGCGACGCGGCGGAAGGTCTGAACGCACTCGGCCATCTCGCGCGCAATCTGCCCGATCTGTTGCGCAACGCCGAAACCGTCTCCGCCATGCTCGCCGAGGGCGGCCTGAAGCTTCATCCCGAAACCGTGCGCCGCATCGCCGAAGCGCAAGCCGCGCGCACGCGCAACATCCGCGTCGCGGTCTGGATCGCGGCGGGCGCGCTGGGGCTGCTCGCGATTGCGGCGGCGCTCTAGAATGAGCCCAACAATGTCACGGCCCGCGAATGCGGGCCGCCCAGTTGAATTCTGCACGAATTGAGAAGCGAGAACCTGGTGGCCCGCAGCGTTCGAATTACGACTTGCTGTCCTTCGCCACGGGCGCGGGCTTCTTGAGGCCGTCGGCGATCTTCATCTGGCCGGCGTCGCAGGCCTCCGACCCGTCCGCGCTCACCACATAGACGTTGAGATCGACCATGTGGTTTTCGAGATCGGGCATGTCGGGGATCTTCACGCGCACCGCGCCCGTCAGCAATTGCTCGTCGGTGGCGAGCACTTTCTTGTAACCGGTAGGCGCGCCGCTGGGCTCGGCCGAAACCGTGAGCACCACGCGCACGTCATTGGCGGGCGCGGTGTAATTCAGCGCCGCGCAGGCGATCGAAATCTCGTCGCCGGGCGCGACCGTCGGCACGTCCTGTTGGGTATATTGTTCGGCATCGACGGACGGCGTGCCGCTGGCGAACGCCGCGCCCCCAAACACCAAAACGGCCGCGAAGCTTGCCGCACCGGCCCATGAATTTCGCATTGTAGGCTCCTCCCGCCTTCCCCGCGGGTTCCTCGAAGCGACTCCTAGTTTACCTGCCTGTCGCGTCCTTCCCAATAGGGTTTTCGCAATTCCCGCCGAAGAATCTTGCCGGTGGGGTTGCGGGGCAGGGCGTCTATGAAATCAACGGATTTGGGCAATTTGTAGCCCGCGATGCGGGCGCGGGCCCAGGCGATGATGGAGGCGGCGTCGGCCTCGGCGCCGGGTTTTCTGACCACGACCGCCTTTACCGCCTCGCCCCATTTCTCGTCGGGGACCCCGATCACGGCCACGTCGGCGACCGCCGGATGGCCGAAAATGGCGTTTTCCACCTCGGCCGGATAGATGTTTTCGCCCCCCGACACGATCATGTCCTTCACCCGGTCGTGGATGTAGAGATAGCCGTCCTCGTCGAAATATCCGGCATCGCCGGTGTAGAACCAGTCATCCACGATGGCCTTGCGGGTCGCCTCGTCGCGGTTCCAATAACCTTTCATGACATTGGGCGCGCGGATGACGATCTCGCCGACCTCGCCGGGGCCGAGGCTCTTTCCCGCCGCATCGACCACGCGCACTTCATGGCCGGGCGCGGGCTTGCCGCAGGAGCGCAGCTTGCCCCGCGAAGGTTCGTGATCGGCGGGCGGCAGAACCGTTCCGCCGCCCGTCGTTTCGGTGAGGCCATACACCTGCAGGAATTCG
>DATIZS010000329.1:0-11499 GCA_035516955.1 Rhizomicrobium sp. | reverse complement strand
GAAGAAAACAGAGAGTAGAGAGCAACGACTGTTCTCTGTTCTCTACTCATCTACTTCTCTTTTATTTGGATATGTAATTCCTTGAGCTGTTTCGGCTCAGCCGGGGAGGGGGCATCGGCCATCACATCCCGGGCGGCCTGGTTCTTCGGGAAGGCGATCACCTCGCGGATGTTGGGCTCGTCGGCCAGCAGCATGACGATGCGGTCGATGCCGGGCGCGGTGCCGCCATGGGGCGGCGCGCCGTAGCGGAAGGCGTTCAGCATGCCCGCGAATTTCTGTTCGGTCTCTTCGCGCGCATAGCCCGCGATCTCGAAGGCCTTCAGCATCACGTCGGGATCGTGATTGCGGATGGCGCCGGAGGAAAGCTCCACGCCGTTGCAGACGATGTCGTATTGGTAAGCCTTCAGCCCAAGGATCGTTTCGGAATCGCCCGCATTGAGCGCGAGGAATTTTTCGCGATCATATTGCGGCATCGAGAAGGGATTGTGGGAGAAGTCGATCTTCTTGTCGTCTTCATTGTATTCGTACATCGGAAAATCGACGATCCAGCAGAATTCGAATTTCGTTTCGTCGATCAGTTTCAGTTCGTGGCCGATGCGGATGCGCGCCTGACCGGCCAAGGCGGCGGCGCGGTCTGCCTTCGTATCGGCGGAGAAGAACAGCGCGTCACCAGCTTTGGCTCTAGTTTTCTCCACCAACTCACTAAGGGCAGGAATTGACAAGAACTTGGCAATCGGACCACCAGTAACAATCACGCCTTGAGTTCCAACAGCATTGACCTCATGGGGACGAATATCGTGAATTCCAATGTAACCAAGCCCAGGTGCTCCTAATTCGTTGCGCGCCCAATCGTTGAGCTTGTCGAAGAAGCTGCGCGGCTGCGAGGCGGCGCCTGGCGCGGGGATCGCGCGCACGGTCTTGCCCTTGAACGCCTTGAACGCGACATCCTCGCGCGCGAACACATCCGAGACATCGGCGATCATGATGGGATTGCGAAGGTCCGGCTTGTCGACGCCGTATTTCAGCATCGATTCATCGTAAGCGATGCGCGGAAACGGCAACCCGCTCACGCTGCGGCCATTGGCGAATTCCTCGAACACGCCATGCAGCACGGGCTCGACCGCCGCGAACACATCGTCCTGCGTGACGAAGCTCATTTCGACATCGAGCTGGTAGAATTCCCCGGGCAGTCGGTCGGCGCGCGGGTCTTCGTCGCGAAAGCAGGGCGCGATCTGGAAATAGCGGTCGAAGCCCGCCACCATGATCAATTGCTTGAATTGCTGCGGCGCCTGCGGCAGGGCGTAGAACTTACCGGGATGCAACCGGCTCGGCACCAGAAAATCGCGCGCGCCTTCAGGCGAGCTTGCGGTCAAAATCGGCGTCTGGAATTCGGTGAAGCCCTGCTCGATCATCCGCCTGCGGATCGATGCGATCACATGGGAGCGCAGCGCGATGTTGTTGTGCAGCCGCTCGCGGCGCAGATCGAGGAAGCGGTATTTGAGCCGCGTCTCCTCGGGATAGTTCATGTCGCCGAACACCGGCAGCGGCAATTCCTGTGCCATCGACTCGATGTGCACCTCTTCGATGCGCAACTCGATCTCGCCGGTCGGAAGCTCCTTGTTGACGGTCTCTGGGCTGCGCGCCACCACCTTGCCGGTCAGCGTCAGCACCCATTCGGAGCGCGCCTTGTCGGCCTCGGCGAAAGCAGGGCTGTCGGGCTCCACCACGCATTGGGTGATGCCGTAATGGTCGCGCAAATCGATGAACAGCAGCCCGCCATGGTCGCGCCGCCGGTGCACCCAGCCCGAAAGGCGCACATGGGCGCCCACGGCCTCTCTGCGCAACTGGCCGCAATTATGGGTGCGATAGGCGTGCATAAGGTTCCCCGAAAAGGGGCGTATGTGGCGAGGGGGCACACCCCAAGTCAAGGGCGCCCAACGGCGCGGGGGGTACTCCGTATCGCAAGGCCGCTGCGCCGGCCCCCTGCGGCGGCAAATCCTCGGACGGGTGCTCGCGAATCCTTTATAGCGTTGCCATGCGGATCGTGGAGTCCACGGAAGGGTTGAAAGCGCTGGCGAGCGAGCTCGAGGGCGCCCCCTATATCGCGCTCGACACCGAATTCATGCGCGACCAGACCTATTGGCCGAAGCTCTGCCTGTTGCAGGTGGCGGCGCTCGGAAATATCGCGGCCATCGTCGATCCGCTTTCGGGCCTCGATCTCGCGCCGTTCTACAAGCTGCTCGCTGCGCCGGATATCGTGAAGGTGCTGCACGCGGCGCGGCAGGATATCGAAATCTTCCATCATCAGGGCCATGTCATTCCCGATCCGCTGTTCGACACCCAGATCGCGGGCATGGTGTGCGGCTTCGGCGAAGCGGCATCTTATGAAACGCTGGCGCGACGGCTCGCCCATGCCGAGATCGACAAATCGGCGCGCTTCACCGATTGGAGCCGGCGCCCGCTTTCGTCCCGCCAGCTCGAATATGCGCTCGCCGATGTCACGCATCTCTGCGTGATCTACGAAGCGCTCGCCGCCCAGTTGAAGCGCAGCGTGCGCGAAAGCTGGGTCGCCGAAGAGATCAGCGCCTTGCAGCAGCCGTCGCTTTACAATCTCGATCCCGCCGATGCGTGGAAGCGATTGAAGGCGCGTACCTCGAACAAGCGCTTCTTCGCGATCCTCGCGGCCATCGCGGCCTGGCGCGAGCGCGAGGCGCAGACGCGCGATATTCCGAGGAACCGCGTCATCAAGGACGAGGCGCTGCTGGAGATCGCGGCCCATCCGCCGGAAACCGCCGAAGGGCTCGAGCGCATCCGCGCCGTGCCCAAAGGTTTTGCCGCATCGAAACTCGGCAAGGGACTTCTGGAAGCGATTGCCCAAGGGCAAAACGCGCCGCCGCCGAAAGGCTTCGAGCCTGAACGGCCCCGGCGCAAGCGCGAGCCCTCGCCCGCGACCGTCGATCTGTTGAAGACGCTGCTGCGGCTGCGCGCGGAGGAGGCTCATGTCGCCCCGCGCCTGATCGCCAATGCCGAAGATATCGAAAGCATCGCCGCCTATGACGACGAGGGTGTGGCGGCTTTGCATGGCTGGCGCGCCGACGTGTTCGGCGACGATGCGCGCGCGCTTCGCGACGGCAAGCTCGCCATCGCGCTCGAACAGGGCGAAGCCGTGGTGGTGGAGCTCGAGGATTAGCGCGGGGCGGCGCGGGCGCCGCTCAACCGCGATTTGAGCTGCAGCAATTCTTCGAGCAGCGCTTCGAGCCGCGCGCGGGCGCCGGCGTCGAGTATTTCTTCGGAAGGGCGCAGCGCCTCGAATGCGGATTCGGCGGGGCCGTCGATTCCGTCTTCGTCGTCGGTGATCGTGCCGTAGAGGCGCGCCTCGCCGCGGCCGATCTCGGCGACGTAACGGATGCCCTGCTCGCGCAGCAATTTCTGCACGCCCTTGATCGTCACGCCGTCGGAATAAAGCAGCGTGCGGATGCCGCGCAGGAGATCGACGTCTTCGGGACGGTAATAGCGCCGCCCGCCCGCCCGCTTGACGGGCTTGACCTGTCCGAAGCGGCTTTCCCAGAAGCGCAGCACATGCTGGGGAACATTGAGTTCGATCGCCACCTCGCTGATGGTGCGAAACGCATCCGGCGATTTCGCCGGACCCGCGGCGGCGTAGGCGTAACTCATTCGCCGGCCTCGAACACCGGCGTCTGGCCGTTGATGACGGCCTTGAGGACATGGCTGGGACGGAACACGAGCACGCGGCGCGGCGCGATGGGAACCTCGTCGCCGGTCTTGGGATTGCGCCCCATGCGCTGGGACTTCTGGCGCACCGCGAATGTGCCGAATGACGAAAGCTTGACGGTCTCGTTGCGGGCCAGTGCCTGACAGATTTCTTCGAGCATATCCTCGACCATCTGTGCCGATTCGTTGCGCGACAGACCGACCGCCTGGAAAACCGCCTCGGTGAGATCGGCCCGTGTGAGGGTCTTGCTGGTCATGTCTTCGACTCCCTGTCCTACCGATGAAAATACGGCGGCAGGCGATTTCCCGTCAACGTCAAAGGGATAGGAGCGGATGCTCAAGCACCGATTTATCACCAGCGCAAAAGCGCCGCGCCCCAGGTGAAGCCCCCGCCCATGGCTTCGAGCAGAACGGTCTGGCCGCGCCGGATGCGTCCGTCCCTGACGGCGGCGTCAAGCGCGAGAGGCACCGAGGCGGCCGAGGTATTGCCGTGGAAAGCCACGGTCGAAACCAGGCGCGACGGCGCGATGCCGAGCCTTTTGGCCGTGCCGTCGAGGATGCGCTGATTGGCCTGGTGCGGCACGAACCAGTCGATCTCGGAGACCGAAAGTCCGGCCTCGGCGGCGGAGGCCTCGACGGCGGACGCGATGTTCGACACCGCATGGCGGAAGACCTCGCGGCCCTGCATGCGCAAATGGCCGGTGGTGCGCGTCGTGGAGGGGCCGCCATCGACATAGAGAAGATCGTGGAGGCGGCCGTCGGAATAGAGCTTGGTGTTGAGCACGCCGCGATCGGTTGCATCGCCCCTGCCCTCATGCGCGCGCAACACGATGGCGCCCGCGCCGTCGCCGAAGAGCACGCAGGTGCCGCGGTCGCTCCAATCCATCAGCCGCGACATGGTTTCGGCGCCGACGAGCAGAACCGTGCGCGCCTGGCCCGCCTTGATGAAGTTGTCGGCGACGGCAAGGCCATAGACGAAGCCCGTGCAGACCGCCTGCACATCGAAGGCGGCACCGTTCGTCATGCCAAGGCGGGCCTGCACGCGCGTGGCGACGGCGGGGAAGGTTTCGTCGGGCGTCGTGGTGGCGACGACGATGAGATCGATTTCGCTTGCGCCGATCTTGGCATCCGCGAGTGCGGCTTCGGCCGCCTTCAGCGCAAGATCGGAGGTGAATTCGCCGGCCCGCGCAAACCGCCGCTCGCGGATGCCGGTGCGCTCGACGATCCAGGCGTCGCTGGTGTCGACCTTCTTCGCCAGATCGTGGTTGGTGACAATCGTGTCAGGAAGATAGGAGCCGCAGCCGATCACGAGCGAGCGGACAATGCCGCCCATTAAACCGCGCCTCCCGATGCGGCGGGCTGAAGCGCGGGCATGGCGGCGGCGTGATCGGCGATGATCTTCGGGATCACTTCGGCCTGCGCCATTTCGATGGCCATGTCGAGGCCGCTGGCGAAGCCCAGCGCATCGGTCGCGCCATGCGTCTTCACGACGACGCCGTTGAGCCCCAGGAATATGCCGCCGCTTGCGGCGCGCGGATCGAGCTTGCGGCGCAGGATGTTGAGCGCGCCCGAGGCGAAGACCGCGCCGACGCGGCCGAAGAGCGAACGCCTGAGCGCATTGCGCAGGAAAAAGACGACGAGCTTGGCCGTTCCCTCCGCCGTCTTGAGGGCGACGTTGCCGGTGAAGCCGTCGGTGACGATGACATCGACCGTGCCTTCGGCGATGTCGTCGCCTTCGACGAAGCCGCAGAATTCGATGGGAAGATTCACGCGGCGCAGGATTTGCGCCGCCTCCTTCACCGAGACATGGCCCTTGGCGTCTTCCTCGCCGACATTGAGGATGCCGACGGTCGGCCGTTCGAGCCCCAGGATCGCGCGCGCGAACGCCTCGCCCATCACGGCGAAATCGACGAGCTGCTGCGCATCGCTTTCGACGGTGGCGCCGACATCGAGCACCACGCTTTGCCCGCGCTTGGTGGGCCAGAGTGCGGCGATGGCCGGGCGGTCGATGCCTGCGATGGTGCCGAGCTGGAACATGCTCATCGCCATCAAGGCGCCGGTATTGCCGGCCGAGATGACGACCTGCGCCTCGCCCTTCTCCGCCGATTCGATGGCGCGCCACATGCTCGTGTTGCGTCCGCGGCGCAGCGCACTCGACGGCTTTTCCTCCATGCGCACGCGTTCGGGCGAATGGCGGATCTCGACGCGGCCCGACAATTTGCCCCTGCGCGCGAAAAGCGGCTTCAGCACCGCTTCATCGCCATGCACCAGGAAATTCACGGAAGGATGGCGAACCGCCGAACGCGCCAATGCCGCAACCACGACCCCGGGCCCGGCATCGCCGCCCATGGCATCGACAGAAACATTGAGGGTTCGGCTCACGCTCGCCTCTGCACCCGGCCGAGGATGGCGGCTGGGATCAGTCTTTCGTCTTGGTGACTTCGCGGCCGTCATAATAGCCGCAAGCGGCGCAAACGTGATGGGGGCGCTTCTGTTCGCCGCAATTGGGGCATTCGGTGTGGGAGGTCGGCGCCAGACGGTGGTGCGAACGGCGCATGTTCCGCTTGGACGGCGAGGTTTTTCGCTTGGGGACCGCCATGGCGGATGCTCCTTCAGGCCTGAAACGAGGCGCGGAGATAACCCCAAAGGCGCGCCCGTATCAAGCGGATTTTCCAAGCATTTCCGCTCGTTTCTTGGCCGTCAGCCGCCCTTTTCCTTGAGCTGCCTGAGAACGGCGAAGGGGCTTTCGGAGCCGTCGCCCTCCCCTTCGGGCGGCTCGTAGGTCACGCCCGGCACTCTGGGATAGGGGTCGATGGCGAGCGAGAATTCCTCGAGCAGCGGGCCCGCCAGATCGTAGCGGGTGGAGGCGATCTCCTCGGGTGCCTCCTCTTCGCCGGGCGCAAGGGTGACGACGCCCTCGGGCCGCGCGGCGCGCGGCGAATAATGCAGCGTGCGCGCGAAGCTCTTGGCGATATGCGTGCGCACGGGCTCGAGCGTGACGACGCAAGCCTGCACCACATCGCCGCTCAGCACCGCGTCATAGGCAAAGCGCGCGGGCGAAAGCTTGCGCAGCGTGATGCCGCCTTCGAAACGGTCGACGCGATCCACACCCGCCCAATCCGCCAGACGCGCGAGATCATCGCCCGTGACGGCGATCTGCACCTCGTCGCCCGCTTCCGACAGGCTCGCCAGATCGTAGATGCGCTCGACGGGGGGCGCGGGTTTCATAAGAGCGGCACGCCGAAATTGGGCGGCTCCATGGTGAGATCGTGGGCGGCCAGCCGCGCGCGCGCCTCCAACGCATAAGCGGCGAGCTTGCGCGCCTGTCCGGTTCGGGTTTCCTCGCCGCGATAGACATTGCGATGGATGGCCTCGGCCAGCGCAGCTTCGCTTGCCGCCGCGCCATAGGCCCGGATGCGGCCATAAAAGGCATTGGCGAATTTCTTCATGCGCGGGCCCAGCCCCAGATCGCCGACGCCCAGATCGCGCAACGCCTCGTCGAAGCCCACGAAGAGCCTGTCGGTCACGTCCTGCGCCAGATCGCGCGCGCCCAGCGCCTGCAGCCGCTCCAGCACCAGCCAGGCATGCAGCGCCACCAGGTCGAAACGGCCGTCGATGGTATCGGCCACGCCGAGCGCGCCGAAGAAGAGGGGATCGCGGGCGCGCGCGGTGAGATCCGCACACAGCCTTTCCGCGAATTTGCGTCTTTCTGCCGATTTCCTGAAAGGATTCAGCATAGCCGGTTACCCTGCCCCCACCCGCTCTTGCCACGGCGCCCGGGCAAGGCTAGCACATTTGCCGGGGGAGCCAGCGGTTTCGAGGATTTTCATGCGTATTCCAGTCCTTGCGCTCAGCGCCCTTTTGCTTGCGGCCTGCACGCCCGTCATCAGCCAGCGCGGCTATCTGCCCGATCCGGGGGGCGAGGCGGCGATCAGGGTCGGCGTCGATTCCAAGACCACGGTGCAGAAGCGGCTGGGCGATCCTTCGACCCAATCCACGTTCAGCGGCAATTCGTCGTCCTGGTACTACATCTCCAGCGTCGAAAAGCAGATCGCCTTCTTCAACCCCGAGGTCGAGAGCCGCAAAATCCTCGCCATCAATTTCGACAAGGACGGCAAGGTCACCGCCCTCAGGCATTACAGCCTGAAAGACGGACACATCGTCTCCTTCGAGACGCGCGAGACGCCCTCGCTCGGCAAGGAGATGACGTTTCTGCAGCAGCTCTTCAACGCCACGCCGGGGGTGCCGATCGGCGGCAGCGGGCAACAGAGCCCCGGCGGTGGCGGAATGTAAGTCTCAGAGCCCCTGCGCGAGCGTGGCGAGCAACAACAGCGCCACGATGTTGGTGATCTTGATCATCGGGTTGACGGCCGGACCGGCGGTATCCTTGTAAGGATCGCCAACCGTGTCGCCGGTGACCGCCGCCTTGTGGGCGTCGGAACCCTTGCCGCCGTAATTGCCGTCTTCGATGAACTTCTTGGCGTTGTCCCACGCGCCGCCTCCGCTCGTCATCGAGATGGCGACGAAGAGCCCCGTCACGATCACGCCCAGAAGCATCGCGCCCAGCGCATTGAAGGCGTTGCCCTTGCCCGCCACCCAGTCGACAACGAAATAGAGCACGATGGGCGAAAGCACGGGCAGCATCGACGGCACGATCATCTCGCGGATCGCGGCACGCGTGAGCATGTCGACGGCGCGCCCGTAATTCGGCTTCTGCGTGCCTTTCATGATGCCGGGCATTTCCTTGAACTGCTTGCGCACTTCTTCCACGACGGCGCCGGCCGCGCGGCCCACCGCGGTCATGGCGATGCCGCCGAAGAGATAGGGCAGCAATCCGCCGATGAAGAGGCCCACCACCACCCACGGATTTGCGAGCGAGAAGCCGGGAACCGAAAGGCCGCGGAAGTAGGTGTACACGTCGGAATGGGCGATGAAGTAGCGCAAATCCGACGTATAGGCCGCGAACAGCACCAGCGCGCCCAGGCCCGCAGACCCGATGGCGTAACCCTTGGTCACCGCCTTCGTGGTGTTGCCCACTGCGTCGAGCGCATCGGTCGTCTTGCGCACATCGCCTTCGAGGCCCGCCATCTCGGCGATGCCGCCGGCGTTGTCGGTGACCGGCCCGAACGCGTCGAGCGCCACCACCATGCCCGCGAGCGAAAGCATCGTCGAAACCGCGATGGCGATTCCGAAGAGGCCCGCCAGCATGTAGGTGACGATGATGCCGACGCAGATGACGATCGCCGGAAGCGCGGTCGATTCCATCGAGATGGCGAGGCCCTGGATGACGTTGGTGCCGTGGCCGGTGACCGAGGCTTTCGCGATCATGCGCACGGGGCGGAAATTCGTGCCCGTGTAATATTCGGTGATCCACACGATCAGGCCGGTGATGGCGAGGCCGACGATGCCGCAATAATAAAGGCTCATGCCGGTGACGCCGGGCATCTGGGGCGAGATCTGCGATTGCAGACCGATGATGTGGTCGGTCAGCGGATAAAGCCCGATCAGCGAGAGGACGCCGGTGGCGATCATGCCCTTGTAGAGCGCGCCCATGATGTTCTTGCTCTTGCCGAGCCGCACGAAGAACGTGCCGATGATCGAGGTGACGATGCAAAGACCCGCGATGGTCAGCGGATAAAGCATCAGCGCGAGCTTCATGCCGCCGGTGAAATAGATGGAGGCGAGCACCATGGTCGCGACCGTCGTCACCGCATAGGTTTCGAACAGATCGGCCGCCATGCCGGCGCAATCGCCGACATTGTCGCCCACATTGTCGGCGATCGTGGCGGGATTGCGCGGATCGTCTTCCGGGATTCCGGCTTCGACCTTGCCCACCATGTCGCCGCCGACATCGGCGCCTTTCGTGAAGATGCCGCCGCCGAGACGCGCGAAGATCGAGATCAGCGACGCGCCGAAGCCGAGCGCCACAAGCGCATTGGTGATGATGCGGCCCTGCACTTCATCCATGATGTCGAGCCCGAGACCGAAGCGCAGGAATGCGTAATAGCCCGCAACGCCCAGAAGCCCGAGGCCGGCCACGAGCAGGCCCGTCACCGCGCCGGAGCGGAACGCGACCGACAATCCTTGCGCCAGTCCCTGCCGCGAGGCTTCGGCCGTGCGCACATTGGCGCGCACCGACACGTTCATGCCGATATAGCCGGCAAGGCCCGAGAGCGTGGCGCCGATCAGATAGCCCACGGCCACCTGCCAGCCGAAAATCGCCAGCGCCAGGATGAAGATCAGCGCGCCGGCAATGGCGATGGTGGTGTATTGCCGGTTCAGATAGGCGGCAGCCCCTTCCTGGATGGCGGCGGCGATCTCCTGCATGCGTTCGTTGCCGGGGCTCATCGAGAGCACCGAGCGGATCGTCCAGCCGCCATAGATGAGTGCGAGCACGCCGCTCGCAAGAACGAGAATAAGCTCCAAGCTCATGGGTTCTTCCTTCGTGCCGAATTGTAAGAGCCGAGTTGGCCGGCAGCGAAGCTTGCCGCTTCCCTCAAATGCCCGGGGCGGGCGGCGCGGAACATGCCAAAAGAGCGGGGCGCGCGCAACGCCCGAAAAGCCCGGTAACCGGGCCTGTTTAGCTGCCCGAAGGGTCGCGCAGCGGGGTGATGGAGACCTGCGTCAACTTAACGCCCGCGACCTTCTCCGCGCCCGCGATCCGGCGGGCATCGGCCAGGAGCCGGGCGGCAAGGCCGGTCTGGTCCACGGTGTCGGGCGCGGAACTCTTGACGATCGAGGCGCCGTTCACGTCGCGCACATAGGCGTCCTGGATGAAGGGCGTCTTGGCGCGCACGTCGATCGCCGCATTGGGCGAGGTGGCCGTGATGGTGCTGGAGACATAGGCATAGCCGCTGAGCTTGCCGTCCACGGCGAGCGGCGCGACCAGGATGGGCATCTCGACCGTCGTTCCGGGTTCGGGATCGCCGGCCAAGGCCGGAACCGCCGCCGCAGCCAGGACGAGCGAAAGCAGGAATGGGGGAATCGCGCGCATGGTCCGAAGGGTGGCAGCCGATGGATAAGAAGTGGTTAGCGGCTTTAGAAATGCGTGAAGCCGGCGCGGCCGATGGCGATCTCTTTTCCGCCCGCGTCGCGCAAGGCAACGCCCTTTCCCGCTTCCACGCGGCCGATTTCGGCGACCTGCGTCTTGCTCGCGCGGGCGGCGGCGGCAACGGCGTCGCGCTTTTCCGATGGCGCCGTGAAGGCGATTTCGTAATCGTCGCCGCTTGTCGCCGCGCGGGCGACCGATTTATCCGAACGCCCCCATAATGCTTCGAGCGCATGCGACAACGGCACGCGCGGCGCTTCGACAATCATGCGGACATTCGAAACCTCGGCGACATGTCCGAGATCGGCGATCAATCCGTCCGACACGTCGATGCTCGCGCTTGCAAGACCTCGCAGGCTTTGGCCGAGCGCGACACGGGGCTCCGGAACGCGATAACGCGCGATCAGCGCCTCGCGCGTGGCGGCGGAAAGCGCATGCCCCTCGCCTTTCAACACCGCAAGGCCCGCGCCCGCATCGCCAATGGTTCCGGAGACGAAAATGCAATCGCCGGCCCGCGCGCCGCTGCGTCTGGTGATCGAGGGCGCGAAGCCGAACATCGCGACGGAAATCGACAGCGGTCCGGGCGTCGCCGTCGTGTCGCCGCCGAACAGCGAAATGCCGAATTGTTTCTGATCTTCCGAGAGGCCCCGCGCAAAGGATTCGAGCCATTCCATTCCCGTTGCGTCCGGCAGATTGAGCGTGAGCAGATAGCCCGCCGG
>DATIZS010000328.1:0-2932 GCA_035516955.1 Rhizomicrobium sp. | reverse complement strand
AAATTGCGCGATAATTCAAAAGCGCAATCCGAAAAGTGCGAAGCGGTTTTCGGATAAATTGCGCGATCATGTTTTGAGGATCATCCGTTACGCGTGAAACGAAAAGGGCGCCGGCAGCGGCGCCCTTTTTTGCTGTTTGTCATCCCGGAAATGCGCGTCAGCGCATTATCCGGGACCTACTGAGACGCTTTCACCGTGGATCCCGGCTCGCGCTCCCCCCGCAACACGTGCGGGGCCGCTCGGCCGGGATGACAGCCATCAATCCAATCTCACCGGCCCGCTCATTTCCATCGTGCAGGACAGGATCTTGGGATCGAAGACCGAGCCGATCAGCATCTGGTCGCCCATCACCGCGCCGACGCTGGAGGCGCCGATCTCCTTGCCGGTGCTGGTGAAGATGGCGACCGAGGAATGCGGCACGCCGTCGAACACCGCCACGCGGAAGATCTCCGACGGCGAGGGCTTGGAGGGATCGCGCGCGTAAGCGAGGAAGGAAAAGAGCTTGGGATGTCCCGCCACCCAGAGATTGCCCGCATCGTCGACGTCGATATTGTCGAGGCCGGCGGGAATATCGAACGAGTCCACCTTCTTGAGCGCGCCGGTGATGGGATCGCGCAGATAGGTCTTCACCTCGCGCCCGATGGTCTCGGCGATATAGACATGGGAGAGATCGGGCGAAACATTGATGCCGTTGGCGTAGCGCAGCCCCTTGGCCGCGACCGAGAAATGGGCGCCGTCGTAATAGACCGCATAGGCGCGCGGCAGCATCAGGTAATTCTCGAGCGTGGTGCCGAAATCGGTGCGGCTGCCGTGATCGTTGGTGGCGTAGAAGCGGTCCTTGCCCACCGCCACCACGTCGTTGGGGCTGAAGAGCAGATCGTCCGACACCGTCTTGACGTGGCGCAGCATCAGCTTCGACGTGCCGTCGGGCAGGAACACCTGCACGACATTGAAGATCACGATCTGCGCGGGCCCCTTGAGCGGATGGTTCACGGCCATGAGCGTCAGCGTGCCGTCGCGGTCGCGCAAAAGGGAAATGCCATGCGGATGGAAATCGGCCGGCGCGCCGTCGAGCTTCGTCACGCCCTGTTCGGGATGGCCCGTCTTCATCACATAGATGCCGTCCTGGGCGTTGGATTTTCCGGCCATGATGGCGCGCCGGTCGGTCGCCGAGATGAAGGCAAGCCCGCTGTCGTGATCGATGGCGATGTCTTCGGCCCCGATCACGCCCTTGACCGTCTTGCAGGCGCCGCCGAAGCCGGGCGTCACCTCCGAGAACACGCCGGCCACGCTCAGGATGCGGAAGCCGAGCCCCAGCGCGCCCACCACGACGACGCCCGCGACGATGGCCGCGATACGACCCCTCCAACGCATAAGACCCCTCCCCCTGGGCGGTTCCCTGTTCATCATGTCCGCTATCCCGCCAGCGCCATGCCGCCGGCAAATTGAAGGTTGGCGAGGCGCGCATAAAGCCCGCCGCGTGCGACAAGTTCGCTATGGCTGCCCTCGCCCACCACGCGGCCCTGATCCATCACCACGATGCGCTTGAGGCGCTGGATGGTGGCGAGCCGGTGGGCGATGACGATGGTGGTGCGCCCGGACATCAGATTGGCGAGGCCGGTCTGGACGAGGCGTTCGTTTTCGGCGTCCAGCGCGCTCGTCGCTTCGTCGAGCAGAAGCAGCGGCGCGTTGCGCAACATGGCGCGGGCGATGGCGATGCGCTGGCGCTGGCCGCCGGAGAGCGTGATGCCGCGCTCGCCGAGCTGCGTGTCGAAGCGCTCGGGCAGGCGCTCGATGAATTCGCTCGCGGCGGCCGCTTCGGCCGCCATGCGGATTTCGGCCTCGCTCGCTTCGGGACGGCCGTAGCGGATATTGTCGGCGATGGTACCGGAGAAGATGACGCTGTCCTGCGCCACGACCGCGATGTGCTTGCGCAATTCGGCCGGATCGAGGCTCGCGATATCGACGCCGTCGAAGCCGATCGCGCCCGATTGCGGCGCGAAGAAGCGTAAGAGCAACTGGAACACGGTCGATTTGCCCGCGCCGCTCGGCCCCACCAGCGCCACTGCCTCGCCCGGCTTCACCTGCAGCGAGAAATTGTCGAGCGCGGCATGTTCGGGGCGCGAAGGATAGCGGAACACGACATTGCGGAACACGATCGCGCCTTTCGCCGCGGCGGGCAGATGGAGGGGATGTTCCGGCGCCTTCACCGCGGGTTCGGTGTCGAGGATTTCGGTCAACCGTTCGGAGGCGCCGGCCGCGCGCTGCAGATCGCCCCAGGTTTCGGAAAGCGCGCCGAAGCCATTGGCCACGAACACGGCATATAAGATGAACTGGACGAGCTCGCCGCCCGTCATGGCGTGGGCCGCGACATCGCTCGCGCCCACCCACAATATGCCCACGACGCAGCCGAACGCGGCGAAGATCACGATCGCCGTCATGCCGGCACGCGCCAGCGTGCGCCACACCGCCACGCGGAACGCGGTCTCGACCGAGGCGCCGAATTCGCGCCGGTCGATATCCTCATGCGTGAAGGCCTGCACGGTCTGAACCGCGTTGATCGTTTCGCCGGCGCGCGCGGAGGTGTCGGCGACGGTGTCCTGGCTCTTGCGGCTCAAGGAGCGCACCCAGCGCCCGAAGAGGATGAGCGGCAGGAGCACGAGCGGCACCACGCCCAGAACGAGCGCCGACAATTTCAAACTCGTGATGACGACCATCACCAGCGCGCCCGCCAGCATCACTACGTTGCGCAGCGCGATGGAGGCAGACGATCCGATCACCGTCTGGATGAGCGTGGTGTCGGCGGTGAGGCGCGAGAGCACCTCGCCCGTGCGCGTCACTTCGAAGAAGGCGGGCGTGAGGTCCAGCACATGGCCGAACACGGCCTTGCGGATATCGGCGATCACGCGCTCGCCGAGCCAGGTCACGAAAT
>DATIZS010000327.1:0-2517 GCA_035516955.1 Rhizomicrobium sp. | reverse complement strand
GGAAGATGAGCGCGCGCGTCACATATCTCATTGATTCGCTTCGTTAAGTTTACTGCCACTTAAATTGTTCCGTTCAAGATGAAATTTCGAAACCGGGTGAAAAAGCCCTCGAGGGAACTCCCAGGAAAGCCGCGAAATGCATGCCCTTTTGAAGGAAATAGAGGCCGTTGCGGCCTTGCGCCGTTTCGGCCGGGTGGCTCGCATCGAGGGGCTCCTGGTCGAGATCACGGGGGCTGCCGGCGCGGTCAGCGTGGGCGGCAGCGTTTCCATCCTCGGCGCCCGGGGCCGCAAGATCCCATGCGAGGTCGTGGGCTTCCGCGACGGCCGCGCCCAGGTCATGCCGCTCGGCAGCGTCGATGGCGTAAGCCTCGGATCGCGCGCGGATTTTTCGGACCGCCCGGCCCATATCTTCCCCTGCCGCGCCTGGCTCGGCCGCACCATCAACGCGTTTGCCCAGCCCATCGACGGCAAGGGCCCGCTCGAACAGGGCGGCCTTGCCTATCCGCTGAAGGCCCCGCCCATGCCCGCCCATGACCGGGCCCGCCTCGGCGGCAAGCTCGATCTGGGCGTGCGCGCGCTCAATGTCTTCGCGACCTGCTGCAAGGGCCAGCGCATGGGCATTTTCTCCGGCTCCGGCGTCGGCAAATCCACGCTGCTCGCCATGCTCGCCCGCAACACGGACGCCGATGCCATCGTCATCGGGCTCGTGGGCGAGCGCGGCCGCGAGCTCAAGGAATTCATCGAGGACGATCTGGGGCCGGAAGGGCTTGCCCGCAGCGTCGTCGTCGCCGCGACATCCGACGAGCCGGCGCTGGTGCGCCGCCAGGCGGCCTATGTCGCCATGGCCGTCGCCGAAGAGCTTCGGGACCAAGGCTTGCATGTGCTGCTCCTGATGGACTCGGTAACCCGTTTCGCTATGGCACAACGCGAGATCGGACTTTCGGCGGGCGAACCGCCCGCGACCCGCGGCTACACCCCGACGGTGTTCGCGGAATTGCCGCGTTTGCTGGAACGCGCGGGGCCGGGCGCCGAGGGAACCGACGGTTCCATCACGGGCCTCTTTACCGTGCTGGTCGAAGGCGACGATCACAATGAACCGATTTCGGACGCCGTGCGCGGCATCCTGGACGGCCATATCGTGCTGGATCGGGCCATCGCCGAGCGCGGCCGCTACCCGGCGGTCAACATCCTGAAATCGATTTCGCGCGCCATGCCGGCCTGCAACACGCAAGAAGAGCAGGCGGTCGTGGCCCGCGCGCGCGCGCCTCTGGCGCTTTACGAAGACATGGCCGAGCTCGTCCGGCTCGGCGCCTACAAGAGCGGCACGAACGCGGAGGTCGACGCCGCCGTCAAACTGTTTCCGCGGCTCGAAGCCTTTCTCGCGCAGAGAAAGGACGAGCAGAGCAAATTGGGTGAAGGCTACGCCGCTCTCGAGACCATTCTCGGGAAGGCGTGATGGTGAGAGGTAAATCGGGATGAAACGCCGCGACACGCTGATGCGTCTGAAGCGCTTTCGGGTCGACGATCTGAAGCGCCGCATGGCAACGCTCGACGCCATGAAATCCGATCTGGAGAAGAAACTCTCCGATCTCGAGGAAAGCGTGGCGCGCGAGCGCCAGCGCGCCAACGACTCCGATATCGGAAGGCTGGCGTTCCCCTCCTTCCTGCGCTCGATCGACATAAGGCGCGAGAATCTGCGCGCCACGCTCGCCGATCTGGGCCGCGAGCGCGACCAGGCGCAATCCGATCTCGCCTCCGCCTTCCAGGACCTGAAAAGCCTGGAACTCGCCATCGACGCCCAGACCAAGCGCGCCGCCGAAGTGGATGCGCGGCGCGGCCAGTCCCGTCTCGACGAAATGGCGCTCGTCCGGCATTTGCGCAAACACGCGCTGCACCGGGCGTAATAAAAGAATCCGCCTCCCCTGAAGGGGGAGGCGGGCGCTCATTGCTGCTATCCTTCGGCAAAACGAATCGCCTTCGCTTGCATGCGCGAACGCCGGAGGGATGCCATGTCGCTCGCCGAAACCATCTCGCCTCTGATCGGCCGCTGGCTGATCGCCTGGTTCTTCCTGAGCGAGGCCTATACGCGCGCCTCGAGCTGGAGCGGGACCATCGAGATGATGGCCGCGAAACACATTCCCGACGCGCCGCCGCTCTTCGCGCTCGCGCTCCTGGTGATGGTGGCGGGCGGGCTTGCGCTGCTTCTGGGCTTTCATGTGCGCCATGGCGCGCTCGCGCTCTTCGGCTTCACGATCGTCACCACGGTCGTCATGCACGATTACTGGAAGATCGCGAACCTCGCCGAGCGCGCCACCGAATACGATCTCTTCGCGCGCAACATGGCGATCGCGGGCGGATTGCTGCTCATCGTCGGCATGGGTGCGGGGCCTCTCGCCATCGATAACCGCATGGATAGCGGGGCCAAGAAGAAGGGGTGAGTTACAGAAAAATGTGTCATCCCCGGCCGAGCGGAGCGCGCCCGTCACCCTGAGGTGCCCCGCGCGCATGCTTCGAGGC
>DATIZS010000326.1:0-9695 GCA_035516955.1 Rhizomicrobium sp. | reverse complement strand
TCTGGGCCACGCATGGAACGCGAAACAGGCCCGATTCTCTTTGACCCAGATCAGTTTTCCTTGATGGGTCCGGCTCTAGCATGCGCCCGCTCTTTGCAGGAGGTTCCCATGGCTAACACATCCATCGAAGTCAAGAAAACCGCAACGCCCGCTGCGCAATACCGCGTCGGCGATGTCTGGCAATCCATGCGTCAGGAAATGGAACAGCTGTTCGACCGCTTCGCGGATTTCGATCTCGCGCCCCTCGGCCGTGGTATCGAACATTTCTGGCCACGCACGAGTGGCGACATTCTGCCGGTTTGCGTCGACCTGTCCGAAAACGACAAGGCCTACACGATCACGGCCGAGCTGCCGGGCATCGATGAAAAAGACGTCAATGTGGAAATCACCGATGATTTGCTGACGCTGAAAGGCGAGAAGCGCGCCGAAAAGGAAGAGAAGAACAAGAATCACTATGTCTGCGAACGCTCCTACGGCGCGTTCCAGCGCAGCTTCGCGCTGCCGGCCGATGTCGATGCGAACAAGATCGACGCGAAATTCGCCAAAGGTGTGCTGACGGTGGTTCTGCCCAAGAACCCCAAGGCGCAGCCCGTTGCCAAGAAGATCGAGGTGAAGGCGGCCTGAACGCAACACTGGGCAGGACTATACGGATTGATTTGAGTCAGTGTGAATCTGCCCGCGCCAGATAAGCTCGGCATTGGTGTGGGCAGAGGCTGCAATGGATTGGCCAATCATCCGCAAGCATCTGGCGGGAGCCGCGCCCAATCTGGGCGATTACGCTGCAATCTGCCAGCATTTTTCGTGGGACGCCGCGCGCGCCGAACTCGACGGATTGCCAGGCGGCGAGCTCAACATCGCTTATGAAGCACTGGATCGCCATGTCGCCAAGGGCTGCGGTGGCAGGCTCGCCCTCCGCTGGCTCGGCAAGAGCGGCGAAACGCGCGACTTCAGCTATGCCGATCTGAGCGCCGCCACCAATCGCTTCGCAAATGTTCTCACGCAAGCCGGACTCAAAAAAGGCGACCGCGTCTATAGTCTCGCAGGCCGCGTGCCCGAACTTTACGTCGCCGCGCTCGGCACTCTGAAACTGGGCGCGGTATTTTCGCCGCTTTATTCCGTCTTCGGGCCGGAGCCGATCCACACGCGCGTCGAACGCGGCGAATGCAAGGCGCTCGTTACGACCGCGCAGCTTTATCAGAAAAAGATCGCGTCTTGGCGCAACGAGGTGCCGGGGCTCGAACATGTGTTTCTGATCGACGGTGACGAGAAAAATTTTCCGCCTGGCACGATCAATCTGCGCGCTGCGATGGCGGCGGCCTCGAACAAATTCGATATTGCGCGGACGCAAGCGGACGACATGGCGCTGCTGCATTTCACCAGCGGCACTACGGGAACACCGAAAGGCGCCATTCATGTGCACGAGGCGGTTGTCGCCCATCATATCACCGGCAAATATGCGCTTGATTTCCACGACGGCGACGTTTTCTGGTGCACCGCCGATCCCGGCTGGGTGACGGGCACGTCCTACGGCATCATTTCGCCACTCACCAGCGGCATCACCATGATCGTGGACGAAGCGGATTTCGATGCGGAGCGCTGGTATTCGATTCTGCGCGATCAGAAGGTCACGATCTGGTACACCGCGCCCACCGCTATCCGCATGCTGATGCGCGCCGGAACGGAGATCATCAAGCCTGGCACTTTCGATACCGTGCGTTTCATGGCGAGCGTCGGCGAACCGCTCAACCCCGAAGCCGTGATCTGGAGCAACGAGAAATTCGGCCTGCCCTTTCACGACAATTGGTGGCAGACGGAAACCGGCGGCATCATGATCGCCAATTTCCTGAGCCAGGATATCAAACCCGGCTCCATGGGCCGCCCGCTTCCCGGCGTCGAAGCGGGCATTGTTGTGCGCGAGGGGAATAATTTGAAAGAGATCGCAGAGCCGATGCAGCAGGGCGAATTGGCGCTGAAGCGCGGCTGGCCTTCGATGTTTCGCGGCTATCTGCACGAAGAAGAACGCTACAAAAAGAACTTCATCGGCGATTGGTATCTCACCGGCGATCTCGCCATGCGCGATGCCGACGGTTATTTCTGGTTCATCGGCCGCGCCGATGACGTCATCAAATCGGCGGGCCATCTGATCGGGCCGTTCGAGGTCGAAAGCGCGCTCGCCGAGCATCCCGCGGTGTCCGAAGCGGCCGTCATCGGCATTCCCGACCCTGTGGCGGGCGAAACGGTGAAAGCCTTCGTGGCGCTCAATCCCAATTATGAACCAAGCGAGGAATTGCGGAAAGACATTCTTGGCCATGCGCGCAAGCGGCTGGGACCGGCCGTTGCTCCCAAGGAAATCGCCTTTCGCACCAATTTACCCAAGACGCGCAGCGGCAAGATCATGCGCCGGTTATTGCGCGCACGCGAGCTCGGGCTGCCGGAAGGCGATATCTCCACGCTGGAAAGCGATGAAAAATGAGCGAGAAACTTCATCTCACGCGCGATAGCCTTCTCGATTTGCTTCGGCAAATGCTCCGCATTCGCCGCTTCGAAGAGAAATGTGTGGAGCTTTATCAGGCGGAGAAAATCCGCGGCTTCCTGCATCTGGCCAATGGCGAAGAAGCGATCTGCACCGCGGCGATGGCGGCACTCACGCCGGACGACGCAATCGTCGCCACCTATCGCGAGCATGGGCACGCGCTGGTGCGGGGCGTATCGGCGCGCGCGATCATGGCGGAGCTTTACGGCAAGGTGGAGGGCTGCAGCCGCGGGCGCGGCGGCTCGATGCATCTTTTCAGCGCGGCGCATCGCTTTTATGGCGGTTATGCCATTGTCGGCGGCGGTCTGCCGATCGCGGCAGGCCTTGCACTGGCCGACAAGATGCAAGGCAAGAAGCGCGTCACGGCTTGTTTCTTCGGTGAAGGTGCCGCCGCCGAAGGCGAATTCCACGAGACCATGAATCTGGCGGAGTTGTGGAAATTGCCGGTGCTCTTCATCTGCGAGAACAATCTTTATGCCATGGGCACACGGCTCGATCTTTCCGAATCCGAGACCGATATTCACGCCAAGGCGCAGAGCTATCGAATCCCTTCGCAATCGCTGGACGGCATGGACGTGGTGGCCGTCGATGCGGCGGTAAATCGCGCCGTGGCGGCGATCCGCGACGGCAGTGGCCCGCAATTTCTCGAATGCAAGACCTACCGTTTCCGCGCGCATTCCATGTTCGATCCGCAACTCTATCGCAGCAAGGAGGAGGTGGAGGAATGGAAGAAACGCGACCCCATCCCGCGATTGGCCAACTGGATGCGTGAGGCGGGAATGCTGCATGACAGCGATTTGCAAAAGATCGAAGCCGATGTGAAAGCCGAGATCGACGATGCCGTCGCCTTCGCCGAAGCGGGAAGCTGGGAGCCGGTCGCCGATCTCACGCGTCATGCTCACGCGGAGGCCGCGTCATGAGCGAATTCACTTATCGGGATGCAGCCCGCGAAGCCATCCGCGACGCGATGAAGCGCGACGCCAGAGTGTTCCTGATGGGCGAGGATGTCGGGCACTATGGCGGCTGTTACGCGGTGAGCAAGGGATTGCTGGAGGAATTCGGTCCCGAACGCATCCGCGACACGCCGCTGTCGGAATCCGCTTTTACTGGCATGGGCATCGGCGCGGCGATGAACGGCATGAAGCCGATCGTGGAAATCATGACGGTGAATTTTTCGCTGCTGGCGCTCGACCAGATCATCAACAATGCCGCCACTATCCGCCACATGTCGGGCGGGCAATTCGGTGTGCCGCTGGTGATCCGCATGGCGACGGGCGCGGGCCGTCAGCTTGCGGCGCAGCATTCCCACAGCCTCGAAGGATTTTATGCACATATTCCGGGCCTAAAAGTTCTCACGCCCGCCACGCTGGAAGATGCACGCGGCATGCTATGGACCGCACTTCAGGACCCCGATCCCGTGCTCATTTTCGAGCATGTCATGCTTTATAATATGAGCGGAACGCTGGCGGCCGATGCGGGCGCGGTGCCTATCAGCAAGGCCGCGGTCCGGCGCGAAGGAAAAGATGTGAGCCTGATTACCTATGGCGGCTCTTTGCACAAGACGCTCGCTGCTGCCGGGGAACTTTCGAAAAGCGGCATAGATGCCGAAGTCGTCGACCTCAGAACTTTGCGGCCGCTCGACGATGAGACCATTATGGGATCCGTGCGCAAGACGCGCCGCGCCGTGATCGTAGACGAAGGCTGGCGCACCGGCAGCATCTCCGCCGAAATCAGCGCACGCATCATGGAACAGGCTTTGTGGTCTCTTGATGCGCCGGTGGCGCGCGTGTGTTCGGCCGAAGTGCCCATCCCCTATCCGCGCCATCTGGAAGATGCTGCCCTGCCACAAGCCCCTGCAATTATCGCCGCCGTGCGCGGCATCATGGCGTGACACGATGTACCGTTTCCGCATGCCATCGCTGGGAGCCGACATGGAAGCGGGCACGCTGGTCGAATGGGAAAAGCATCCGGGCGATGCGGTGAAGCGCGGCGACATCGTCGCCGTGGTGGAAACCGACAAGGGTGCCATCGAGGTCGAGATCTTCGTCGATGGCACGATGGGAAAACAGCTTGTGGCGCTGGGCACGAAGGTTCCCGTCGGTACGCCGCTGGCCGAAATCGAGGGCGCGGAAGAAGAAAAACCCGAAATATCTGTCAAAGTGATGAAACCTGCGGCGGCGGCAGTCGTCGCACCACCTGCACCCACCGCCGAAGAGGGCGTGCGCGCCTCGCCCGCTGCGCGCAAGCATGCCGCGGAAAAGGGAATTGCGCTTGCTTCGGTCAAAGGCACCGGTGCCGGCGGCAGCATCGTGCTGCATGATGTGGAACAGGCAGCAGGCGCCGCACCACATCGTGGCCTCGATCTCACCAAAATGCGTCAGGCGATCGCAGCAGCAATGGCACGCTCCAAGCGCGAAATCCCACATTATTATCTCGCCCACGACATCGACATGAATGCGGCGCTCGCATGGCTCGAACAAACCAATGCCCCGCGCCTGCCGGATGCGCGGCTGCTGCCCGCGGTGATGATGCTGAAGGCGGTAGCGCTGGCTGCGCGCAAATATCAGGCGGTGAACGGCTTCTATGATTCCGCGAAAGGCTTCACGCCCGCTAAAGACATTCATATCGGCGCGGCCGTCGCCATCCGCGGCGGCGGCCTTGTTTCGCCCGCGATCCATGATTGCGACCGGCTCAGCCTCGATCAGTTGATGGATAAGTTGCGTGATCTCGTGGCGCGCGCACGTGAGGGGCGGCTGCGTAGCTCGGAGCTTTCCGATGGCACGATCACGGTTTCGAGTCTTGGCGAGCGCGGCGTGGAAAGTCTATACGGCATCATCTATCCGCCGCAGGTCGCCATCGTCGGGTTCGGTGCGATCATGCGTAAGCCGGCCGCCATTGAAAAAAACATTGCGATCCGCCCGATGATGACGGCAACATTAGCCGGCGATCATCGCGTCAGCGACGGTCACCTCGGCGCGCGATTCCTGAGAGAGATCGACACGCTGTTGCAGGAGCCGGCAAAACTATGAACAGGGAACAGGCGCGCGCGCTCATCATCGCGGAACTCGGCAACATCGCGCCGGAAACCGACGCGGGCCAGATCGATGCGAAGGCCGATCTGCGCGAGGCGCTGGATATCGACTCGCTGGATTTCCTCAATTTCATCGCAGCACTGCACAAGAAGACCGGCGTGAACGTGCCCGAAAGCGATTACCGCAAGCTGCTCACGCTGGACGGCGCGGTGACGTACCTAGCGGAGAAAGCGAAATGACAGTAATTACGGTGAATTGTGATCGCATGCGTTGTGCCGTCTGGCGCTGTTAACGCCGATCGCCGGCCCCCCGGTTACGTGAGGTGAATTTGCAGAACGCTCTGCCAGACCAACCCGGCGACGAAATCCTTCGCGCGCTCGAGCGCAGGCTTGGCGGACTCTACGCGCGCCAAAGGCTCGGCATAGAGCAGGATCACGAAGCGCGCGTCTTCGGTTACGGCATCAATTTCTTCCATCCCGAAAACTGGTATGCTGCGCATTCCGTCATTGCGACCATACTGAAGCTCTCCGGCCTTTATTGGCGGGGGCAAAAAAATGCCCAAAACGTCAAGCTGAAACGAAACGCCATCGTCAGCGCATCTCTTCCCCGCGCATTCGACGGATTCTCCATTCTTCATCTGAGCGATCTGCACATCGATAGCAACGAGCGCGCGATGGAGCGGGTTGCCACGCTGGTTCAGCACATCCAGTACGACATTTGCGTTTTGACCGGCGATTATCGGGGACGAACCTTCGGCACCTATGAGGACACTCTGAATGGGCTTGAAAAAATCCGGCGCCATCTTCACGGCGATGTTTTCGCTGTCCTCGGCAATCATGACACGATCCGGATGGTGCCGGGCATGGAAGCGCTAGGAATTCGGATGCTGCTGAACGAGGCGGCCGAGATCGTGCGCGGCGCACAACGCATTCATCTCATCGGCGTCGACGACGCCCATTACTTCCGGGTGGACAACATCGAGAAGGCGGCGGCCCACATCCCGCCCGAGGAATTTTCGATATTTCTTTCCCACACGCCGGAAATTTATCGCCAGGCCGCGCATGCGGGCTTTAATCTGATGCTCAGCGGCCATACGCATGGCGGCCAAATCTGTCTGCCGGGATCAATTCCCATTACGCTGGATTCGGTGCTTCCGCGCCATATGGGATCGGGCGCCTGGAAATATCGCGATATGCTCGGCTATACATCCGTCGGCGCGGGAACCAGCATCGTTCCGGTCCGTATCAATTGCCCTCCCGAGATTACGCTTCATGAATTGCGCTGCGGCTGAGCGCGGAATCAGTATGGCCGCTCGCGAAGATGAATTTTGTACAGCAATCGCGAAATCAAAAGCTCGCCTGCAAAAAAGCAGACAGTGATTGCGGCGACATCCACAGCGGAGAAAGCGAAGATGCCCGTGCAGGCCAGCAGCGGAAACAGCGATTCCGGCAATTGATCGATACCGATTGCCATGCTGCTGGCGGGAAGCTTCAAGCGGCGCTTCAGAAAGCTTGAGAATAAATCGCCGATCATCGCCATCGCGGCGATCAGCAAACCTGTCTGCCATTCCAAGCCGATCGCCCACGCGGCCAGCATCGTAACCGGCAGGGAAAGAAGAATTCCGCGGTATGTTTTCGATGGCCCGAAGAACCGCTGGCCGTCCGGCAGCGTCAGCCCTGCGTCCACGGGATACGAGAAGCGGTGCCTCAGAATGTTGTATGCAATAACCGGTGTTCCATTCGCAACGGTCAGAAGCGCCAGCAGTTTCAGATCGAGGATAATGTCCACGTCAGCAATCTTGGATTCCTGAAGGCGTCTTTGATGCCACGAAATTTGGCGCGGCCGCGGCAGAAGCCGGTATCTTATGATCGCTCTTGCCGCCCAATTTCATGACCCAACAGTGAAACATTTTCCTGCCATACGCCAGCTCGAATATCGAGGCATGCATGCCTCTGGCGGCAACTGCGCCAAACTGATGCAAATCAAGAACCGAGACGGCTTTTGTTGTATGGAAAGGAAACGAATTTCCGGTTCCCGGGATACCCCATTGGTGGAGATGATCGATGGACCTTGCAGAGCTTCTATATCAGCGCCGGTCGGTGCGCGACTTTGCGGTCGAACCGGTTTCCCGCGAGGTCCTGACGCAATTGATCGATGCAGCGATCCAGGCGCCAAGCGCAATGAATGAACAGCCCTGGCACTTTTCCGTCGTGACGGATAAAGGGCAATTGTCGCGCATTTCGGAGCGCGCCAAGGCTTATCTGATGGAAGAGTTCGGCGAAGGATCACATATGGATCATATACGCCAGACGCTCGGCGATCCTCAGTTCCAGATATTCTATCATGCGCCCGCGCTCGTCGTGATTTCCGCACCAAAATCAGCGCAATGGGCAGTTGAGGATTGTGCCCTAGCCGCGGAAAACCTCATGCTCGCGGCACAGGCAATGAAACTCGGGACATGCTGGATCGGCTTCGCGCAATCTTGGCTGAACACCGATGACGGCCGCGCCGCGATCGGGCTCGACGAAACGCAGATGCCTGTCGCGCCGATCATCGTCGGTCATCCGAAACACACGCCGCCCGCCGTGCCGCGCCGGAAGCCGAACATAAAATGGATTGGGTAGAGTGCGCTCAATCGCGCCGCGCCTATGGTCTATTTCAGTGCGACCGCACCGAGGCCGCCCACCACACTTTAGACGCCGGTTCAGCTGAATTGTTACAGCGGACAAAACCAAGCAGGAACTCGCCGCGGTCATGGGGTTCCCTGAAAAATCCGTCCTTTTACGGCCGTCCCGGCGCGCGCATCGTAGCATCCGTCGCGATGGTGCCAGTTCCGTAATTTTTTGTTGTAAAATTCTGACGATCTCTGATCGGTTTCCGATCGAGCGTCCGCGAAAGTTTAGCCGTTGGCAAGATACGCGACCAACGCGTCGATTTGCTCTTGGGTAAGATTTCTTGCGTTGATGTCCATGCCGGCGTGATAACGCATAGTCGTTTTGAAGGCGTTCAGTTGGCTTCTGAGGTAGTCTGCATGCTGGCCGGCAATGCGGGGGACATCGTTGCGTCCATCGCCCATGTCACCATGACAAGAGGCGCAGGCAGGAATTTTCTCACCTACGCCGCGCATATAGATCTTTTGTCCTTCTGCAGCGAGAGAGCCGCTGCCGTGAGCTGGCGTGGGCATGTGGCTGCTGTAATACTTGGCGATCTCCGGAATCAACGCGTCTCCGATATGAGTGGAGATATCCCACATCGCGTGGGACGCGGCCGGCGTTTGCCGTGTCGGATCGAAAAATGATTTGAGCCTGGATTCGATATAATTTGCCTGCTGGCCATTCAATCGCGGGACGGCAGGGGATGTGCTGTCACCCGTCACACCATGACAATTTTGACATGGTGCAGTCACATTGGAAGGCGAAGCAGGTTCGCCTGCAAGCGCCGACGCAATCCCTATCCATGCGCCCGCCGCAAATATTATTACCCTGAAACGGGTCATGGCACTGCCTCTTCAATGCTTCAAGGCAATGAGAGAATTCGTTGAGCAAAGTCAAATCTGAGTTGCTGACGCAGGAGTAAAATTACACAAATTTTGAGGAGGACACCAGCATGGTGGGCAAAAAGCTACTACTGACGATCGCCGGCGTGACCCTGCTGGCGGGTACATCCTATGCCCAGCAACGCCACGAGACCCCCACGCATCCGGTCATCCACAGCCCAGGTTCTCCAGGTCCACGCGGCCCCACTCCTTTCGAAAGGAAAGTCAATCCGACCTGGCACGACTTTCAGCATCATGAGAGCGACGTCCGCGTACATCCTCGCCGAAACGGAAACTCGTTTCTCCCAATGCCGAATTCGTGGCGTGGTGATGTGCACAATTTTGATCGGGACCGTTGGGGGCGAGGCGAATGGCATCACGAACGGCATAACGGACGCTTCGGTTGGTGGTGGGTGGTCGGTCCGGAATGGTATTTTTTCGACGCGCCAATTTATCCATATCCGGACAGTTTTGTTCCTCCCGGCGAGGAATTCGGCTGGTGGTATTGGTGTGAAGATTATCAGGAATACTATCCATACGTCACCGATTGTCCAAGCGGATGGGAGCCTGTCCTGCCGCGCGACTAAGTGAACAA
>DATIZS010000325.1:0-4823 GCA_035516955.1 Rhizomicrobium sp. | reverse complement strand
CCGTGAGATCGAGCGGCGTGGGATCGAGCGCATCGCCGCCGAACCCCGCCACGATCTGCGCCGGCGTATGGCCTCCATAGTTCAGGACCTCGAAGGTGTGGATATGACCTGCCAGCATCAGCGAGACCTTGTCGAGCGCATGCGGCGGCAGCGCCGCGATCATGGTGCGATTGCCACCGACGCGCAGACCGAGCGGACCTGTCACCGCGCCCCAGATCGGCCGATGCATGGCGAGCCAGATCGGCGTCTTGGCAAGTTTGGGGATGCTGGCGAAGTCGTCCCGATAGACCGGGACTTGATCGTTGTCGATGCTCGTATCCGGCGCCGTCGCATTGTCGAGAACGATCAGATTCACGATGCCGATGGGAACGGCATAGGGTGCGATATGTGCGATGCACGGCTTGGTCGGATCGAAGGCCACAGGCCCCAGAAGTCTCTGCCATCCGGCCCCGGCGCGCTCGCAGTCCTCGTGGTTGCCGCGCACGATCACCCATGGCGACGCCGCCAGCAGCGGCGCGGCGGGCGCGAAGAAATCCGCATTCCACGACGCCCAGTTGTCGCCGTGCGGCGTGCCCGCGCAACGCGGATCGTTATCGGGACATGCCGACTCCCGATAGAGATAGTCGCCGACGTGAATGACGAGATCGGGCTTGAGCTTTGCTGCCTGCTGCGCGATCTGCGGAAAGGGCCAGCGCTTGGGATCGTTGCAGTTCTGAATCGCGCTGCCCTTGATGCGGCAGCCCGTATCGCCGAACACGAGGATGCGGTCGGGGTTTCTGGGCATCAGCGGGAGCGCCGTGCCCGCGATGGCAGCGCTCTTCGCAAGAGCCGGAATCGTTGCGGAACAGACGCGGCCGGGAAAGTTGGCGTCCGGCGCAGCGCGCTCCGACATCGGGCTCGCCTTCCCGTTGATCGTGATCGCGGGACACGCGGCCGCGGATGTCACCGCGCGAGCTTCCTCTCCGCCCCCCGGCTCCAATTGCACCCATTGCGACAGAGGCGCTGCGTCTTGCGCCATCGACGGCGTCACAGCCATCGCCAGTGCAAATGCCAATCCGATCGCACGCATCGTGTTCTCCGGAATCCTAAGGAATGAGCAGCACGCGGCCGACCGCCTTGCGGCTCTCGATGTATTCATGCGCCGCGGCGGCTTGCGACAGCGGGAAGGTACGATCGATCAGCACGTTCAATTCGCCGCGCGCCGCTTCGTCGATCAGGCGCTGGATGTTGTCGTGCGCGCGATCGGTCGCGATCTCCGCGCCCAGGAACACGCCGGTGATGGAACGGTTACCTTCCATCAGCAGCCAAGGATCGATCTTGGTGGGATTGCGGCCCGCCTGTCCGACCAGCGAAATGCGGCCGCGATAGCCGAGTACGGCCATGCTCGCCGGCAGGGTCGAACCCACCGGATCGACGACGAGGTCGACGCCTTTTCCATCCGTGATCTTGCGGACGGCCTGCACCACATCCTCGTCGCGATAATCGATGCCGTGATCCATGCCGAGCGGCTTCAACCTCTCCAGCCGATCCGCGCTGGAGGCGGTGGCGATGACGCGCGCGCCCGCGCGCTTGGCAAGCTGGATGGCCGCCACGCCGACGCCGCTCGCGCCGGCCTGGATCAGCACGGTCTCGCCCTTCTTGAGGCGGCCGAATTCGAACAGGCAATCGTCGGCCGTGCCGAAGGGAACCGGGATCACCGCGCCCGCCTTCACGTCCATTCCTTTGGGCAGCGGCCACGCCACGCGCGCCGGCACCACGCGCAATTCCGCATGCGAGCCGTTGGCATTGGTCGTCACCACCTTCTGGCCGACTTTGAGTTCGGTGACGCCCTCGCCCACTTCGATGATCTCGCCCGCGGCCTGATAGCCGACAACATGCGGCCGGCTGGTGAGCGCACCCTGCAGGCGATTGAGCGTATCGCCGCCCTCGATGCTGACGGCCTCGACGCGGATGAGCACGCTGCCCGGAAACACCTTCGGATCCGGCACGTCTTCGTATTTCAAGACGCTGGGCGGGCCATTCTCGTAGTAGACGGCGGCTTTCATGGCACTTCCTTCACTGTCTATTTTCAGTCTGCGCCAAGGCGGCGCGCAGGAGAAGGCGGTAGATACGATCCGCCATACCCGAGGGCGAGGCTAGTCCCATGCGTTCGAGGCAGGCCTGCGCACCGGGAGGCGCCTTGGAAGCGAGCCCAGCAAGCGCCAGCCGTGCCATGTCAATGCTCGACGAGGACCTCAGCAGATTGAGCGCCGGCAACAGTCTCTGCTCCACCGGCGTGAAATCCGTGCCGAAAGGAAATTCGGGAAGCAGCCCGCGCGCGCGCAGAGGAGCGAGCGCTTTCTCTATCTTGACGGGCGTGTTGTCGCGACGCGTAGCGGGAATCTCGTATCGTCGTGGCAGCTTGCCCGCATCCTTGGCCGCGCGCATCAGCTCAGGCTGGAAGCGCGAATCCGCGATGGCCAGCATCGCTGCGATCACCTCCGCATCGGATTTGCCGCGCAGATCGGCCACCCCGTATTCGGTGACGATAACGTCGCGCAGATGGCGCGGGATGGTCTCGTGGCCATACGACCAGCGGATGTTGCTCGTCGTCTTGCCATGCGCGGTGCGCGTCGCATCGACGGTGATGATCGAGCGCGCATCGGGTAGCGCGAAGGCCTGTTCGACGAAGTTGTACTGACCGCCGACGCCGGATACGACGCGGCCATCTTCCAGCCCATCGGAGATCACCGCGCCCATCAATGTCGCCATCATCGCGCTGTTCACGAAGCGCGCATGCTTGCGCGCGGCGCGCTTGGCCTCCTCGTCGCCATAGAGCTGGTTGGTGAAGGACACCGCCGTCATGCGCAGCTTCTCGAGTTGTGTGGCCGGCATCTCGCGCAAGCGGCGATAGAACTCCTTAGGTCCTACGAAAAACGCGGCGTGCAGCAGCGCGCCATCCACTTCGCGCTTGAGGATGCTCGCGTCCATGAGCGCCAGGAACGAATCCACCAGCATCTCGGTCGCGGCATAGAGTCCCTCGGCGAACGGCGTCTGCTCCAGAAACGCGGCGTTGGCTTCGTCCGGCGAGAGCCGCGCGACGGCCTCGCGAAATGCAGCGTTCTCGCCCTGGCGCAGGATCAGGGCATGTGCCGCGGCGTCGCCTTCCTGGCCGATGCCGATCTGCAGCGTGCCGCCGTCGCGAACGAGCCGCGCGGCATGGATACCCGCGGCATATTCCGCGAGGTCGATGGGCTCTTTGGGCGGTGCGAACAGCGGAAAATCGAATGCCGGCGCATCGAGAATCGCGTCGAACTCCTCGGCGCCGATCTCGGCCTCCCCCGGCATGAACGGCAACTCCGAATTGACCTGCCCCGCGAGATGGAAGTTCACCCGCCCCTCGCGGCGCGCCTTGAGCAGATCGAGCGTGATGTCGGTGTTGCAGGAAAGGCTGAAGCGCTCGCCCCTGCGCGCCACAAGCTGCGCGATGACGTTGACGCCGCGCTCCATCACATAGCGCCCGGCGTGCGTGTAGTTGGCGGAGATGTAGCTCTGCTGCGCCCGCGGATTGCCGAGCCATTGTCCGGCGAGAAAGAAAAACTCATTGACTTCGATGTTCGAGGGCATCGTTCCCGCGCGCAGCGCCTTCGCGTAGGCGAGGTCGGGGTAGGCGCCGAACAACCGTTCGATCACCGGGGAGAGAAAGCGCCGCTCCAGTTCGTTCGCGTAACGCGGTTTCTCGAGCGTCAGTGCGGTGAAGATGTTGAGATGCAATTCCGGCCGCTGTGCCGCGAGCGCGCAGAATTCGTTCGCGATGTGGTTCGCCTTGCCAAGGCCGAGCGGCAGCGCCAGCACGATTCGCGCACCCTGCCTGCCCGCGACCGTGGCGACGAGGCTCTCGGGATCGGAGAAGTATTGCGGCATTGCTGACTCGCGAAGGGAGTCGCATATTGGCGCGGGGTCCCTGATTGCGCCAGATGAGCGCCAGCAACGAGCTTTCGCCGGAAGACCGCACAACGATCGCTGCCGCGCTGCAGCGCATGAAGCTCGCCGCGGCCGGCGAGGACTTCTCGGCGCAGCCGCTCTCGGGCGGCGTCTCCTGCGACGTGTGGCATGTGCGGCTTGCGGACGGTCGCGAGCTGGCGGTCAAGCGCGCGCTGCCGAAGCTTCGCGTCGAAGCGGATTGGCGCGCGCCCGCCGCGCGCTCGGCTGCGGAAGCGGACTGGTTCCGGCTGGTGGCCGAGGTCGATCCCAGACTCGTTCCCGAGGTGGTGGCCGAAGACCGCGCCCATCACCTGTTCGCGATGGAATATCTCGCCCAGGAAACCCATCCGCTTTGGAAAACCGAACTCGCCGCCGGCCGCGCCAACGCGGATTTCGCGGGACAAGTGGGCGCAGCGCTGGCGCGCATCCATGCCTACACCGCCGGCCGCGAGGATATCGCACACGATTTCGCGCATAGCGCACAGTTCCGCGCGCTCAGACTCGAGCCCTATCTGCTGTTCACGGCTTCGAAGCATCCCGATCTTGCCCCGCGCATCCGCGCGATGGCCGAGCGCGTAGCGCAATCGCGCATCGCGCTCATGCAGGGCGACATAAGTCCGAAGAACATCCTGATCGGTCCGGACGGGCCGGTGTTCCTGGACGCGGAGACGGCGACGTACGGCGATCCCGCCTTCGACCTCGGCTTCTGCCTCAATCACCTGTTGCTCAAGGGCGTATGGCATCCAGAGCACCGAGCGCTCTATCGGGACTCGTTTGCCGCCCTGTCGCGGGCCTATCTGGAGGGCGTCACGTGGGAGCCGGCAAAGGATCTCGAAGCGCGCACGAGCGAAGTTCTGCCG
>DATIZS010000324.1:0-8071 GCA_035516955.1 Rhizomicrobium sp. | reverse complement strand
TCGTTTCGACGCAGTCGCCTTCGATCACAGAATCGAGCGTATCCGATCCCCGCATGGGCCCCTCGAACCATCCACAGGGCCGGGAGAGTGATTCGCACCGAGTCCGCCGTCAAGAGTCCCCCGGAATCAAAAGCTTAGGGGATTTGAGTCCACAGGATTCCCACAGCACTAGATGTTGTGTGGATGAGTCAATCCGCCGCGGTCAGCGGAATGGCGACGCCCTCGGGCCGGAGCTGCGCCGCGACCGGCGCGAAGCTCCTGCGATGGTGGCGCGTGGGGCCAAGCCGGATCAGCGCTTCGAGATGTTCTTCGGTGCTGTAGCCCTTGTTGGTGATCCAGCCATAGCCGGGATGTTCCCCATGCAGCGCGATCATCATCCGGTCGCGCGTGACTTTGGCGACGATCGAGGCCGCCGCGATCGACAAGGATTTCGCATCGCCCTCGACGATCGTCTCGCAACGGCAGGGCAGCGGCGGCGGATCGTTGCCGTCCACCAGCGCGAACATCGGAGCCGACGCCAGCGCGCGGATGGCGCGCGCCATGGCGAGATGCGTCGCCTGGCGGATATTGACGAGATCGATTTCATCGACGCTCGCTTCGCCCACGCCCACGATGGCGCCGCATGCCATGATCGCCGCGTAAGCTTCTTCGCGCGCCTCCTCGCCGAGCTGCTTGGAATCGTTGAGGCCCTTGGGGATGCGCTTGCGCTCGAGGAAAATAACCGCCGCCGCCACGACCGGCCCGGCGAGCGGCCCGCGCCCCGCCTCGTCCACGCCTGCCACGGGACCTGCCATCTGCGCCAGAATGCGTTTTTCGAAGGCATAGTTGGGCATTCCTCCTGTTAGAGCAGGGCAAGCTGTTCGCCAAGATGGGGCGGGCGTTTGAAGCTGTGGAGATCGAGCGGGCGGCTTTCGCGGTTCAGCCCGAGCCGCTTCGCCGCCAGATGGAAGCGCCGCGCGATCATGGAGGCATAAGGCCCGGTTCCCTTCATGCGCGTATGCCAGGCGCTGTCGTAATCCTTGCCGCCGCGCATCTGGCGGATGAGCGACATGACATGTTTGGCGCGGCCTGGCTCGACGCTTTCCAGCCATTCGCGGAAGAGATCCTTGATCTCCAGCGGCAGGCGCAGCAGCACATAGCCCGCGCTTCTCGCGCCCATCTCATGCGCGGCGGCCAGAACGTTTTCGAGTTCTTCGTCGTTCAGCGCCGGAATGACCGGTGCAAACATGACGGCGGTGGGAATTCCCGCCTCGACCAGTCCCCTGATCGTCTGCAGCCGGCGCGGCGGTGTGGAGGCGCGCGGCTCCATGGTGCGTGCAAGCTTGCGATCGAGCGTCGTCACCGAAACCGCCGCTTTCGCAAGACCTTTCTCCGCCATCGGGCCTAGAATATCGAGATCGCGCAGGATCAGCGCCGATTTGGTCACGATGCCCACGGGATGATTGAAATCGCGCAGTACCTCCAAAATCGAACGCGTCACGCGCAGATTGCGTTCGATGGGCTGATAGGGATCGGTGTTCGTGCCCATCGCGATGATCTTCGGCACGTAACCCGGCGCCGACAATTCCTTCGCCAGCAATTCGGCGGCGTTCGGCTTCGCGAACAGGCGCGATTCGAAATCCGCGCCCGGCGACAGGCCCATATAGGCATGCGTCGGCCGCGCGAAACAATAGATGCAGCCATGCTCGCAGCCGCGATAGGGATTGATCGATTGCTCGAAGGAAATATCGGGCGAATTGTTGCGCGTGATGATGGTGCGCGCGGTGTCCTTCAAAATCTCGGTCTTCAGCGGCGGAAGTTCTTCCTCGCGTTCCCAGCCGTCATCGACCAGCACGCGCGCTTCGCGCTCGTAGCGCCCCGAGGCGTTGGAAAGCGCGCCGCGCCCGTGAAGCCGCCTGGGATCGGCGGTGATGTTCAGAACCATCGTCATGGGCTGAACCTAGCGGACCTGTGAGAACAAAACAAGTACAAAATGAAGCATGACACGGTAACCTCAACACCGGATGCGACAGGAATTTCGTTTTCCGGACCGGAACGGAAGCCCACACTGTTCTCATGATCAGCGTGGTGATCCCGACCCTGAATTCGGAGCGCAGCCTGGCCTATTGCCTGGCCCGGCTGGTTTCGGGCGTGGTGACGGGGCTGGTGGGCGAGGTCGTGATCGCCGATGGCGGCTCGACCGACGAGACCGCCCGCATCGCGGAGGCGACCGGCGCGCGCTTCGTCCAGAGCCCCAAGGGCAGGGGGATCCAGCTCGCCGCCGGCGCCGAGGCGGCGCGGGGCGACTGGCTCCTCTTCCTCCATGCCGACACAGTCCTCGACCAGGGCTGGGAAGAGGAAGCGGCACGTTTCATCGAACAGGCGGGAATGGAGCGCGCCGCCGCTTTCCGTTTCGCGCTCGACGATTTTTCGCCCGGCGCGCGGCGGCTGGAAAAGCTGGTGGGCCTGCGCTGCGCGCTCTTCGCGCTGCCTTACGGCGATCAGGGCCTCCTGATCTCGCGCCGTCTTTACCGGCGGATCGGCGGCTTCAAGCCGATGGAACTGATGGAGGATGTCGATATCGTGCAGAGGCTTGGCCGGCGCCGCCTCGTCATGCTGGGCACGCGCGCGGTGACGAGCGCCGGGAAATTCCGCGAACGCGGCTATGCGATCCGCTCGGCGCGCAATCTCGCCCTGCTGATGTTTTATGTCCTGCGCGTGCCGCCGAGGGTTCTGGCGCGGCTCTACGGATGAGCGTATAAATCCTCCTTCTACGGAGAAGTGGGCATGGGCGTTCTCTTGCGCGTCTGCATGGTTGCGGCTGCGGGGCTTCTGGTGGGTCCGGCGATGGCCGCCGGCCCCCAGCGCGCCGACACGCAGGGCCAGAGCGCGGCGACGCCCGACGGCGCCAATTCCCATCCGAGCGACGACGGCAGCGTCATCAATCCGGACGGCGACGATGACGACGCCACTGCGCCGGACGACGGCGACGATTACGGCGACGTTCCGGACGACGGCGGCGGCGACGACGATGACGCCCTGCCGGCCACCGATCCGGCGTAATACCGTTCTCATCATCTTCGCGAAAGCGCCCGTCGCGGGCCGGGTGAAGACGCGGCTTGCGCGCGGCCTCGGTGTCGCGCGCGCCACCATGTGGTATCGCCGCGCTCTCGCGCACACGATTTCGCTCGCGAAAAATTCGCGCGTTCCTTTCTGCGTCGCGCTGCGTCAGCCTTCGGGCGATCTCGGGCGGCGCATGGGACTGGTCGCGAAAGCGGCGAAGGGTCCCTCGATCATCATCGGCTGCGACATTCCCGAGCTTTCGGTTTCGATTTTGCGCGAAGCCGCCGATGCGGTCAGCCGTTTCGATCTCGTCATCGGGCCCGCGCAGGATGGCGGATATTATCTCGTGGGATTGAAAAGCCCCGCGCATGCGTTTCGCCTCTACGAACATGTGCGCTGGTCGGGCGAATTCGCGCTCGCCGACACGCTGAAGAACGTGCCGAGACATTGGCGGGTTCACATGCTGAAAATGCTGCGGGACGTCGATGTCGTCGAAGACCTCAAACCACACTCCGTCGTCACCCGCGCATGCGGGTGATCCAATTTTCTTTTGGGCGCTGAATAAAAATGGATGGCCCGGATCCTTCGGACCGGGCCATGACGAAAAAAAGGAAAAGGCTTGTTATCCCCCTGCCAGCGCATTGGCCAGGATGATCTCGTCGCCGTCGTTGATGGCATGTCCGCGCGCGGCGGCGGCGCGCACCAGTTCGCCGTCATGCACGCAGACGATGTTGCGCCGGATGGCGCCGCTTTCGTCGAAGAGGTGCAGCGACAGCCCGGGATTGGCGCGGGCCATGTCGGCCAGCACTTCGGCAACGTTTGCGCCGCTCGCGAACAATTCCTTCCTGCCGCCGCTCACCTGTCTCAGCACCGGCGGCAGATGCACGCGGATCATGAATAGGCTTCGACGCTGAGGATTCTGGGCAGCCCGCTTGCCACCTGGCGCCAGTGCTCGCCGAGATCGGCGGTGCCGTAGACCGAGCCGCCCGTCGTGCCGAAATAGACGCCGCCTTTCTGGTCGGCGCTCATCGCGCCGCGCAGGATTCCGGCGAAGTTGGTTTCGGGCAATCCGTTCGACTGCGCGCTCCAATGCGCCGCACCGTCCTTGCTGCGATAGACGCTCAGATGCCCGTTGGCGGGAAAGCGGAAATTGTCGCCGTCGAGCGGCACGGCGAAGATGGTGTCGGTCGCGCGGTCCATCACGATGGGAAAGCCGAAGGAACATTTGTGGCCGTCGGAAAGTTCGGCGATCGGCAATCCCGATTCCGCGCGCTGCCACGTGTCGCCCGCGTCCCTGCTCTTGTAAACGCCGCGATGATCCTGGCGGTAGATCACATCGGCGTTCTTCGGATCGAGAGTCAGGCGATGCACGCATTGGCCGACATTGGTGTCGATGCCCTCGTTCTTGCGCGCCCATGTCTTGCCGCCGTCATCGGTGCGGAAGAGGCCGGCCGCCGATACGCCGACCCACATGCGTTTCGGATCGTTGGCGTCAACAAGGATCGTGTGCGCGGTGAGCCCGCCCGCGCCCGGCATCCATTCGCCACGTGAGGGATGATTGTTGAAGCCGTCGACGCCTTGCCAGCTTTTTCCGCGATCCTTGCTCACGAACAATCCGGCTTCGGAAACGCCCGCATGGAGATTTCCGTGCGCGAAAACGAGCGTCCAGATCTGATCGACGAAGCGGCCGCCTTCCTTGTATTTGCCTTCGAAATCGAAGGCGCCGACGATGCGGTGATGATCGGCATTGCCTTTGTCGGTGGCCGCGAAACGCGGCGCGGATTCGAGCTGCGTCCAGGTCTTGAGATCGTCGCTCACCATGATGGCCGGTCCGAACACGTCGCTTCCGACCGCGACGTAATAGCGCCCGTCGCCGTCGCGCGCCGACGCGGTCGCCTGCCAGCCCTTGAGCACGAAATCGGACGACCAGTTCTTGCGGTCGTCGCTCTTGAAGATGGCCGCGCCCTTCTTGGTGCCGGCGATGAGAACGGTGGTCATGGCGGTCGCGCCCGAATGTTGCGGAGGCGAGACTAGCATTTACCCTCCCCTTGAGGGAGGGTGGACTTCACGTCTTGTGCTCCGTCAACCTCGGCATGATCTCCACGAAATTGCAGGGGCGGTGGCGGATGTCGAGCTGGTATTTCAGGATGCCGTCCCAGCCGTCCTTCACCGCGCCGGGCGAGCCGGGGAGCGCGAAGAGATATTTGCCGTTCGCCACGCCCGCACAGGCGCGCGATTGAATCGTGGAGGTGCCGATCTTCTCGAACGAGATGTGATGGAAGAGAACCGAGAACCCGTCGATCTCCTTTTCGAACACAGATCTGAACGCTTCCACGGTCACGTCGCGGCCGGTCAACCCCGTGCCGCCCGTCGAGATCACGACGTCGATGCCGGGATCGGCGATCCACTTGCGCAATTGCGCGGCGATGGCGGATTGGTCGTCGCGAACGATCATGCGCGCGGCAAGGATGTGACCCGCTTCCGTGAGGCGTCCCTCCAGCACATCGCCGGAGGTGTCGTTCGAAGCGTTGCGCGTGTCGGAAACGGTCAGGACCGCGATGCGGACGGGAACGAAAGCGATACTCTCGTCAATGCGATTGGGCGGCATGGAAGCTCTGCACCGCGCGCGGCACATCGGCGACCGGCACGTCCTGCGGGCGATAGACGGGCCACGCGCCTTCCGCGGTTTCGTCGAGCGCGGGCGCCGTCTGGTTGAAGCGGCGGCGATAGAGCCAATGATAGGTCATCAGCTTCTTCACATAGGCCCGCGTTTCGGGAATGGGGATGGTCTCGATGAAGAGCAGCGGATCGCTGCCGCATTCGGGCCGCGCCGTCATCCAGCGCGAGACATTGCCGGGCCCGGCATTATAGGCCGCGGCGAGTTCGATGAGGTTGCCGTTCAGCTGATCGAGCAGTTGCGCGATATAGCGCTGGCCGAGCGCGAGATTGGTGGCGGGGTCCTCGAGATCGCCGCCGCCCAGATGACGCGCGGTCGCGGGCATCAGCTGCATCAATCCGCGCGCGCCGGCGGGCGATACCGCATCGCTCTGGAAGCGGCTCTCGATGCGCGCAAAGGCGAGCACCAGCGAAGGATCGACGCTGTAGCCGCCGTCGGGCGCGTATTTCGGCACGGGGAACAATCCGCTCAGCATCAGCCCGCGCGCGGCTGCCGTTTCGCTCGCGCGCAATTCGACGTTGGGAAGGTTCATGGCGCGCGCCAGCGCCGCGAAAGAGCCGCCCATCTTGAAATCGATGGAGGCGAAGGCGCGGTTCATCTCGTTGGGAACGTCGTCCTTGCGCCCGACCTGCCACAGCGCCACCGCGCGATGCGCCGCCGGATTCTGCATCAATTGCAGGAAATTGTCGGTGGAAAGGACGGGATCGGTGAAGGGCGCCTGCCCGTCCTCGCCCAGCATGCGCTGGGCGAGCATGCCGTAGAAGGTCGGCTCCTCGCGAGCCGCCGCCATCAGCAGCGTGACGACGCGCAAGGGATCGCCCGCCTGCATATGGGCGCGCGCCGCCCAGAAGGCGGCCTGTGCCCGCGTCCAGCTCGGCACCGCGCTGTTCTGGGCGAGCCGCTCGAGCGCCGTCGCGGCTTCGTCATATTTGCCGAGCCGGTAGGCCGCGAAACCGAAGGACCAGTCGAGCGCCGGCGCCGCGGCCGAGCCCGCGACCGGCTTCGCCAGATCGTAAGCCTGCTGGATCATGTTCTCGGCGAGATAGGAGGCCGCCACGCGCTCGGTCAGCCGCGCCACGTCGGCGGCATTCGCGTCGCTGGAAGACGCAAGCTGGGCGAGGATCGCCTGCGCCTCGACGGGCTGGCCTGCGGAGATCATGTTGCCGATGGAGATCTGCGCGGCGCGCGAGGCGGGCGCGGTCATGGGCGAATCGGGCGTATCGACATCCTCATAGCCGCCGCCGCGCCAGCGATAGCCGGGAATGTCCTCGACGCTCGCATGCCGCTTGTGACGCGCCCGCACATGGGCGAGATGCTCGACGCGGTCGGCAATCGAAAGATCGCCATAGCGCTTCAGCCAGTCGTTGAGATCGACGAGCGCCGTGCGTCCCGAATGCGGCGAGAGATAATGCTCGGCCAGCACATAGCCCATCAGCGAAGTATCGGAGAGCTTGGCGATCTCTTCGCGCGCCGCCGCGAAATGGCCGTTGCGTTCGTCCTCGAAGATTTCACGGTAGCGATGCGCGTCCTGGCTCGACAGCACGCGCAAACCCGCGGTCGCGTCGCCGCCATCGTCGCTTGCGAGGATATCCTGCGCCCGCGCGCCCGTTGCTGCGCACAGAAGCGCGGCCGCCGCCACGAGTAAAACTCTACGCCCCATGCCGTCCCTGCTGCCACCGACGAATCGGTAAGTTAAACGCGAGCGCCGTTCATCTCAAGCAATTGGAGAGATTTAATCTTACCGCTGATAGCCTGAAGATCGCGCCATGCGAGTTTTTTGTGCGCGGGCTGCCGCAAAAGATAGGCCGGATGCAGCGTCGGCATGACGGGAACCATTTTCCCGGCGGCATGATATTCGAGCCAGCGCCCGCGCAGGCGCATGATTCCGTCGGTTTTGCCTAAAACGTGACGCACCGCGACCGCGCCCAGCAGAATGATGATCTCGGGCGCGACGAGCTCGATGTGGCGGCGCAGGAACGGCAGGCATGTCGCGGCTTCTTCCGGCGAGGGATCGCGATTGTCCGGCGGGCGCCAGTTCAACACGTTCGTAATGTAGGCGTTGCTCGCGCGATCGAGTCCGATCGAGGCGAGCATCTTGTCGAGCAATTTGCCCGCGCGTCCCACGAAGGGTTTGCCGATCCGGTCTTCGTCGCGGCCGGGGGCTTCGCCGATGAACATGATTTTGTGCGCGGGCGTGCCGTCGGCAAAGACGGTGTTGGTCGCCGATTTTTTCAGCGCGCAGCCTTCGAAGGATTCGAGCGCGGCTTTGAGTTCTTCGAGCGTGTTGCAGCGGGCGGCGAGTTCCATGGCGGAGGCGATGGAGTCGGTCTTACCCTCCCCTTGAGGGAGGGT
>DATIZS010000323.1:0-2067 GCA_035516955.1 Rhizomicrobium sp. | reverse complement strand
GCGCTACCGGCGCATTTCCCATGTCTGGCGGCAGATGGAATTCGGCGACGAGGCCGTTTACAAGAACGTGAAGGTGCCCGTCATTCCGATCTTCCATTATCCCGACGGCACATGGAAAAACGATTCGACGCCGCTCATCTTCGATCTCGAAACGCGCCACAAGGAACGCTCCATCGTTCCCGACGACGCGGGCGATGCGTTCCTCGCATATCTCCTGGAAGACATGGCCGATGAATGGGGCACCAAAGCGATGTTCCATTACCGCTGGTATCGCGAGCGCGACCAGAAGCAGATGTCGGAATGGATCGTCTTCGATCGGCTGAAGGGCAGGGGCCGCAAATCCATCCTCGAAATGGCGGCGATGTTCCGCGAGCGGCAGGTGGGGCGCATGGCGCTGGTCGGCTGCACGAAGGAAAACGCGCCGCTGATCGAGCAAACCGCCCGCAAAATCCTTTCCCTGTTCGAGGCGCATGTCACCGAAGAACTTTTCCTCTTCGGCTCGCGGCCGTCGCTCGCCGATTTCGGATGGTTCGGTCAGCTCTCGCAACTGGCCGTCGATCCCACGCCGCAGGATCTGATGCGCGCCGAATTTCCCTTCACCTATCGCTGGCTCATGAACATCGACGATGCAAGCGGGGTCGAAGGCGAATGGCGCGGCGGGAACGCGCCCTTGCCCGATGCGGTGAAGGGATTGTTGAAGCTCGCGGGCGACGTCTATTTCCCGTTCCTGCTCGCAAACGATCAAGCCATCCGCCAGGGCAAGGACACATTCTCCGTATCGCTTCTCGGCAAGCCCTATTCGCAGGGCGCCTTCAAATATCAGGCGCGGTGCCTTGCCGATCTGCGCGCAGCTTACGGGAAGCTCGACGCCGCAACCAAATCCGCAATCGATTCCGTACTGACCGAAACGGGATGCCTCGCGCCATTGAAAGGATGAATCATGGGCCGCAAGATCCTATTCGTCACCAGCGATCAGCAGCGTTTCGATTCGCTGGGCTGCAACGGCAATCCGTTCTGCAAGACGCCGGTCGCCGACCGCCTCGCGCGCGAAGGCATCAATTACAGCCGCGCCTATAACCAGAACACGGTCTGTATGCCCGCGCGCTCCACCATGCTCACGGGCCAATATGTGCGCACCCATGGCGTGTTCGCGAACGGCGTGCCGCTGCCGGAAGATGCGCCGAGCGTGGCGCAATATCTGAAGGACAAAGCGGGCTATAAGACCGCGCTCGTCGGCAAGGCGCATTTCGAGCCCGGCTTCGATCCCACGCTCAAATATCGCGAGAATGCGCGCCAGGCGAAGGGCGATTACGGCCCGTGGCGCGGCTTCGATTATGCCGTGCATGCCATGCACATCATGAAATTCGGCGACAACCCCATCGCCCATTGGGGCCGCTGGATGCGCGAGAAACATCCCGAGCAATACGGCGTCACCGCGCCGCTTCTCAACGCATCGCCCGGCGGCGAAACGGGCGCGCCGGAAACCTCGAACAATCCCATTCCGCGCGAGCTTTATCACACCGATTGGCTCGCCGATCTCGCGATCGATTGGCTGAAGAAGCTCGATGCGAAGGACGATTGGTTTTTATGGCTCAGTTTCCCCGATCCGCATCATCCCTGGGATCCGCCGGCAAGCGAACTCAAACGCTGCGACTGGCGTGATCTGCCGTTACCGGCCGGCTATCCCGGTTCACCGGAGAAAATCCGCAAAGTGCTCGCGCAAAAGCCGGCGCACTGGCTCGCCTATTACGACGGCACCTGGGCGAATGTGGAAGGCGGGCCGATGAATTTCACGCCGCAACAGCTTTCGCCCGACAATATCCGCGAGATCAACGCCAAGGTCCATGTGATGAACGAGTTGATCGACGAGGCGCTCGGCCGGGTGATGGCGCAAATCAGGGCGCGCGGCTGGGACGAGGACACCGACGTCATTTTCACCACCGATCATGGCGAGCTGCAGGGCGATTTCGGATTCGTCTATAAGGGCCCGTTCCATATCGATGCGCTGATGCGATTGCCGTTCATCTGGCGGCCCGCGCCGAATGCGAAAGTGAAACCCGCCGCGGT
>DATIZS010000322.1:0-4424 GCA_035516955.1 Rhizomicrobium sp. | reverse complement strand
CGGGATCGGCGTGAATGTGCATGCCGGGCGCTATCTGGCGGGCGACTGGGGCGCCACCTTCGAGGTCACGCGGCGCTTCTCCACGGGCGTCGAGATCGGCGCGTTCGCCACCTTCACCACCGTGCCGTTCGAGAAGTTCGGCGAGGGCAGCTTCGACAAGGGCATCATGCTCAACATTCCCTTGGAATGGGCGCTGCCGTTGTCGACGCAGTCCTCGTACAACCTCACGCTCAGGCCGCTGACGCGCGATGGCGGCCAGAGGCTCGAAGGAGACGATTCGCTTTACGGCGAAACCGAACGCACCAGCTATGACGAGATCACGGCCCATGAATCGTCGATCGCCTATCCCTAAGGCCGCGCTCGCGGCTGCGGCGCTGTTGCTCGCGGGCTGCAGCTCCGAGGGCAATATGGGCTGGAGCGAACTCTACGGCGCCGCGGGTCAGATGTTTTCGGGCGGCGAAGGCGGCGTCACGCTGAAAGAGGCGGCCGCGGTTCCTTACGCCTCCATGGGCGTGCGCGTCGGCGACGGGCCCGAGGCGATGGTCGTGCTGGCCTCGGATTCGGATGGCCAGCGTCTGTGGACATCCGCCGCGCATATCGCGCTTCTGACGCATGGCGGACGGATCGTGCGCAGCTCCGGCTTCGCGCACAATCTGAGCGCGGTCACGGGCACGGATCCCCTGCCCGCCTTCGCCGATCCGGACGCCGGACCGCGCGAGGTCACGCGGCAGGTCGATTTCTGGGACATGAACCTGTTCGCGGTCACGCTTTCCTGCCGCATCGAATCGAAGGGCGACGATCCGGTGACGATCCTGGGCGCCACGATCAACACCCATCGCGTGGAGGAAAGCTGCACGGCCACGCGGCCCGACTGGTCGTTCACCGACACGTTCTGGATGGACAAGAGCGGTCTCGTCTGGAAATCCGTGCAGCACATCAATCCCGCCCTCGATCCGGTCGAGACGGAAATCCTGCGCCCGCCTTCGGGCTGAGCCTCACTTCACGGAAGGAACCGCGGGGCCGGAAACGGCCGGCCCCGACGGCGCGGGAGGCGCGAGTTCGGCAAGCCGGGCGCGTGCGTCTTTCGCCTCGGGGCTCCCGGGCGATGTATCGAGCACGGCCTGCCAATCGGCCTTGGCGCTCGCCGTGTCGCCGGCTTCCATTTCGAGGTCCGCGCGTTCCAGCAGCGCCTCGGAGAATGCGGGCCTCAAATGCAGGGCCTGATCGATATCGGCGCGCGCTTCGTTCTTGCGGCCCATGGCGTGACGCGCGCTCGCGCGCAGCACATAGAGTTCCGGATCGCCGGCATCGCGCATCAGCGCCGCGGTGAGATCGCGGTCGGCTCCCGCCCAGTCCTTGCGCATGGCGCTGGCGCGTGCGCGATCGGCGAGGAGATCGGCATCGTTCGGCGTAAGCGCGAGCCCGGAAGTGAAGGAATCGACCGCCTGATCGGCATGCTTGGCGAGCAGCCACGCATTGCCCGCCTGGTCGAAGAGGGTGGCGCGATCGGCGGGCGCGCCGTTCTTGGGATCGCGGGCAAGGCCGTCGAGCTTGGCCGCGGCGTCGGCGTAACGGCGAAGGCCGGTGAGCGCGACGGCCTCGCAATGTTCGGCGGGCGCGCCCGCGTTCCATTTCACCGCGGCTTCCAGAGCAGCTTGCGGGCTCGCGCGCGCCAGCGACAGGCAGCGCTCGTAGCGGTTCGAGCCCTGCAGCGACAGATCGTCGAGCTGCGTATATTCGGCGCCGAGCGCGGGCGCGGCCGCGATGACGAGCGCGATCGGGATTGCGGCAATGCGCATGAGCCCAGCAAATCCGCGCGCGCCGCACAAAGCAAGCAGCCAAACCCGAACTCTATGTAATGTCGGCCAGAAGGTCCTCCAGCGCCGCCGTCAAGCGGGCGAGATCGGCGGGCGTGGAAAGGCGATGATCGCCGTTCTTGATCAGGGTGAGCACGACGTCGCCCTCGATGCGCTCGAGCGTCCTGACCGTGTGCATCCATGGCACGTCCGGGTCCTGCATGCCCTGAAGGATGCGCACGGGAACCGCAAGCGAGATGGGCGCGCCGAGGATCAAATTCTTGCGCCCGTCCTCCACCAGCACACGGGTAATGGGATAAGGCGCTTCGTCATAGGGCGTGGGCCAGTTCCATTCGCCCTTCTCCATGATTTCGCGCCTGGCGCCGTCGGGCAGATGGGCCCACATCAGGTCTTCGGTGAAATCGGCCGCCGGCGCGATGAGCAGCAGCCCCGCCACGCGCTCGGGCCTCGCCAGCGCCACAAGCAGCGCGATCCAGCCGCCCATGCTCGAGCCGATCAGCACCTGCGGACCCTTCGTGAGCCTGTCGAGGACGGCCAGCGCATCTTCCTTCCAGCGCGAGATCGTGCCTTTGCGGAAATCGCCGGAGGATTGACCATGGCCGAAATAATCGAAGCGCAGAAGCGCGCGGCCGGCCCGCGCCGCCCAATCGTCGAGCGCCGCCGCCTTGGTGCCCGCCATGTCCGACTTGAAGCCGCCCAGCCACAACAGCCCCGGAGGCTTCCCGGGCCGGGCCAAATAGGCGATGGTTTCGCCGTCGTCGCGTTTCAATCTTTCCATGCGCGATATCCGTGAGTGAAACGCACCATAGGCAAAGCGTGATCCCCCGGCCAGCCATTCTGCAGCTCGTGCCCGCGCTCGATACGGGCGGGGCCGAGCGCACGACCGTAGACATCGCGGCCGCGCTCGCCAAATCCGGCTATGGGGCGCTCGTCGCCTCCGAAGGCGGCAGGCTGGCCGCCGAGCTCAAGCAAGCGGGCGGCGAATTGATCGTGCTTCCGATGGCCTCGAAATCGCCCGTGCAGATGATCGCCAACGCGTTCGCGCTTCGCGACATCATCCACAGGCGCAATGTGAAGCTCGTCCATGCGCGATCGCGCGCGCCGGCATGGAGCGGGCTCTTGGCCGCGAAGATGACGGGCATTCCGTTCATCGCCACCTATCACGGCATCTATAACGCGGGCCATGCGCTCAAGCGCTTCTACAATTCGGCGATGGTGAGGGGTGCCGCGATCATCGCCAATTCGCAATGGACCGCCGATCACATCGCCGCCGAATACGGCATTGCGCCCGAGCGCATCACGGTGATCCCGCGCGGCGTCGATCTCGAGACGTTCGATCCCGTTTCCGTGTCGCCGGAACGCGTTGCGGCCTTGCGTGCGCAATGGGGCGCGAAGGACGGCGAGCTCGTGATCCTTCTGCCCGGACGTTTGACGCGCTGGAAAGGACAGCTCGTTCTGATCGCGGCGATGAAGCAATCGAATTTGCCCGATGCGCGGATCGTCTTCGCAGGCGATGCGCAGGGCCGCGACGCCTACCGGGCCGAACTGCGAGAAGCGGCGACGGGATTGAACGCCGTCTTCGCCGGTCATGTGAACGACATGGCGGCGGCCTATCTCGCATCCGATATCGTGGTTTCGGCATCGACCGATCCGGAAGCCTTCGGGCGCGTGGCGGCCGAGGCCGGCGCCATGGGCCGCGCCGTCATCGCCACAGATCATGGCGGCGCGCGCGAGACCGTGATCGGCGATGTAACGGGCTTGCTCGTTCCCCCGGGCGATGCCGCAGCACTCGGTCGCGCCATCGAGCGGCTCGCGAAAACGGGTGCTGAGGGGCGCGCGGGCATGGGCCTCAAGGCCGGGGAACATATTCGCGCCCATTTCACGCGCGAGAAAATGTGCGCCGACACGCTCGCCCTCTACCGCAGGCTGACCGGCTAGGGGTTCGGCGGCCCGCCATCTTCTGTTAGGCTTGCCCAAAAGAGGGAGGAAGGCATGCGATTGGGGCTGGCGCTTGCCGCGGCTTTCTCGATTCTCGTATCGGCCCCGGCAATGGCCCAGGCCATCCCGAGGGCGGCGCCCACCAAGGCCGTCACGGTCGAGCAGCTTCCCCCGCCCCGCATCGCCGATTTCAGCGCGGAGAAGGCGACGAAGGCCTATCTCGCCGAGGTCGCGGGACCGGCGCGGGAGCGTTCCGACGCCTATTACGAAGGCCGCTATGTGCTGCTCGTGGTCGATGCGCTTTATGCGGTGGTCCTGTCGGGGCTGCTTCTGTGGCTGCGCGTTTCGGCCTTCATGCGCAACATCGCCCAGGGCTTCACGCGCTCGCGCTTCTGGCAGGTGCCGATCTATGTGGTGCAATACACGGTCGTGGTGGCGGTCGCGACCTTCCCGCTCACCGTCTACGAGGATTTCATCCGCGAACATTATTACGGGCTGTCCAACCAGAATTTCCTCGCCTGGCTGCAGGATTTCGGGACGAATTTCGGCGTCACGCTCGCCAGCATGCTGATCTTCCTGACGGTGCTCTACGCCATCATCCGGCGCGCGCGCAGGCTCTGGTGGATGTGGGCAAGCGTGATCGCGGTCGTCTATCTCATCGTCGCGGGC
>DATIZS010000321.1:0-5528 GCA_035516955.1 Rhizomicrobium sp. | reverse complement strand
TCCTTCAAGCTCACCGGCAGGCGTGTCTTCAAGATGGCGCCGATCCATCACCATTTCGAACAGCTCGGCTGGAAGGAGCCCACCATCGTGATCCGCTTCTGGATCATCGCCGTGGTGCTGGCGCTGATCGGCCTTTCGACCTTGAAGCTGAGGTAGCGATGATTATTGCCCGCGCTCACGCGAACGAGAACGTCGCCGTCTTCGGGCTGGCGCGTTCCGGCATTTCGGCCGTGCGTTCGCTGGTCGCGGGCGGCGCGCATGTGTTTGCGTGGGACGACAAGAAAGCCATGCGCACCGAAGCCGAGAAAGCCGGTGCGGCCGTCGTTCCGTTCAAGGATTGGCCGCAGATCAAGGCGCTGATCCTGAGCCCCGGCGTGCCGCTGACGCATCCCAAACCGCATGACGTGGTGCTCGCCGCGCGCGCGATGGGCGCCGAAGTGATCGGCGACATGGAATTGTTCGCACGCGAAATCCGTCCCGACCCTGCGAAGCCCGGACGTGCGCCCGTGATCGCCGTCACCGGCACCAACGGCAAGTCCACGACCACCGCGCTGATCGGCCACATTCTTTCTTCATGCGGTTTCGCGGCCGAAGTGGGCGGCAATATCGGCAAGGCGGTGCTCGATCTTTCGCCCCCGAACGGCAAAACGATCTATGTGCTGGAGGTCTCGTCCTACCAGATCGATCTTTCGCCCGGCCTCGTTCCCGATGTCGCCGTGCTCACCAACATCACGCCCGATCATATCGACCGTCATGGCACGATGGAGAATTACGTGGCGGTGAAGGCGCGGCTTCTGCATCAGACGGCGAAAGACGGGCTGGTCGCGGTGGGCGTCGACGATTCCCATTCCGCCGCCATCCAGACGCGTCTTGCGTCCAATGGCGGCGCGGAAGCGATTCCGGTTTCGGTCGGCAAGGTCTTGGGCCGCGGCATTTTCGTGCTCGACGGCGCGCTTTACGACGCGCAAGGCCAGCGCGCGACGAAGGTGATGGATCTCGCCTCCGCAGCCCATCTCCCCGGCGCACACAATTGGCAGAACGCGGCGCTCGCCTATGCCGCGACCAAGCCCTTCGTGAAGGATGCGCGCGCCATCGTTTCGGCGATTGCCGATTTTCCCGGCCTCGCGCACCGCATCGAGGATGTCGGCCTGATCGGCAAGGTGCGCTTCATCAACGACTCGAAAGCGACCAATGCGGATGCCGCCGAGCGCGCGCTTGTCTGCTTCTCCGATATCTACTGGATCGCGGGCGGACGGCCGAAGGAAGGCGGCATCGAAAGCCTGGGCGCCTATTTCCCGCGCATCCGCAAGGCCTATCTGATCGGCGAGGCGGCGGACGCCTTCGCCAAGACGCTCGACGGCCGCGCGCCTTGCGAGATTTCCGGCACGCTCGATCGCGCGGTCGTTTCCGCCTATCTCGATTCGCGCAAATCGCAGGCGGCGCAGCCGGTCGTGCTGCTGTCGCCGGCTTGTGCGTCCTTCGACCAGTTCCGCGATTTCGAGGAGCGCGGCGATGCCTTCCGCGCCATCGTCGCCGAACTCGCCGATCAACAGGTGCGGGAGGCCTCATGATCTCGCGCGCCGACAGAAGCGGCTTCACGGCCTGGTGGTGGACGGTCGATCGCGTGGCCCTGTTCGCGATGCTGGCGCTGATCGCGATCGGGCTGATGCTCGCTTTCGCGGCGAGCCCGGCGGCCACGGGCGGGCCGCTGATGCCCGGCGATTTCCGCTATGCGGCCAAGCAGGTGGCCTTCGCTGCGATTGCGGCGATCATTCTCGGCTTCTCGTCGCTTCTGTCGCTGCGTGCGATCAAGATCGCCGCCGCGTTCGTTTTCGCGCTGGCGCTGATCGGCTCCGCGCTCGTGCTCTTCACCGGCAGCGAAGTGCTCGGCGCCAAACGCTGGATCGATCTCGGCTGGATGACGTTCCAACCTTCCGAATTCCTCAAGCCCGGCTTCGCGGTGCTGGCCGCCTCCATCCTCGCCGACAAGGCGAAGCTCGTGCTGCCCAAGGAGCTCATCACCTTCCTGCTCATCGTGCCTGCGCTCGCCGTTCTTCTGTTGCAGCCCGACGTCGGCCAGACGGGATTGCTGCTCGCGCTCTGGGGCGCGTTGCTTTTTTTCTACGGCATTCCGCTTCTGTGGATCGCGGCACTCGTGGGTGGCAGTGCTGCGCTGGGCGCGATGGCATATTTCCTCTTCCCGCATGTGCATCACCGCGTCGATCAATTCCTGGGTGACGGCGCGCCCGGTTATCAGACGAGCCTTGCGCTCAAGGCCTTCGCGCATGGCGGATTGCTGGGCGTCGGTCCCGGCGCGGGCACGGTGAAGTATCGCATTCCCGATGCCCATTCCGATTTCATCTTCGCGGTGGCGGGCGAGGAATTCGGGGTCGTGCTTTGCGGATTGATCGCGCTTCTCTTCTGCGTCTTGAGCGTGCGGCTCTTGTTGCGTTCGGCGAAGGCGCGCGATCCCTTCGCGCAACTGGCGGGCGCTGGCTTGGCCATCGTCATCGCCGTGCAGGCCTTCATCAATATGGGCGTCGCCATTTCGCTTCTGCCCGCCAAGGGCATGACGCTGCCGTTCATTTCCTATGGCGGTTCGTCGCTCTTCGCGGTGGCGCTGACCATGGGATTTGCGCTCGCGCTCACGCGCCAGCGTTCGCGCATCGGCGAGCGCGACCATGCGATGTTCAAATTCCTGCGGGAGGCGCGCGCGTGAGCACGATCGTTCTTTCCGCGGGCGGCACGGGCGGCCATCTCTTTCCGGCGCAGGCTTTGGCTGCGGAGCTATCCGCCCGCGGCCGCAACATCGTCGTGATGACCGACACGCGCGGCAAGAATTACAATACCGCCTTTCCGGGTGCGGCCATCGAAACCGTTCCGTCCGGCTCCTTCGCCAACCGTTCGCAGATGCTGACGGCGCCGTTTGCGATTGCCGGCGGAATTTTCGTGGCGGTGCGCAAATTGCTGCATCTGAAGCCCGCCGCGGTCGTCGGCTTCGGCGGCTATCCGAGCCTGCCGGTGATGATCGCGGCCGCGCTCGGTGGTTTTCCCACCGCCATCCACGAGCAGAACGCCGTTCTCGGACGCGCCAACCGCCTGATCGCCTCGCTCGTGAGCATCATCGCGGCGTCGTTTCCGTTTGCGCGCTTCGCGCCGCAAGGCCGTGTCGTCTACACCGGCAATCCGGTGCGCCCGGAAGCCGCGGCGCTTGCGCACGCCATCTATAATCCGCCCGAGGCGAACGGCCCGATCCATCTTCTCGTCTTCGGCGGAAGCCAGGGCGCGCGCGCGCTGAGCGAGCTCGTGCCCGCCGCGATCGCCAGGCTGCCCCAAAATCTGCGCGCGCGCCTCGATGTCGTGCAGCAGTGCCGGCCCGAGGACCTCGAAGCCGCGCGCGCGGCCTATAAGGGCGTGAAGGTCGAGCTCGCGAGCTTCTTCGACGATCTGCCGCAACGCATGGCCCGCGCGCATCTCGTCATTTCGCGGAGCGGCGCTTCCACCGTCAGTGAGCTTACGGTGATCGGGCGGCCCGCGATCCTCATTCCCTATCCCTTCGCAACCGACGATCACCAGACCGTCAATGCCGATGTGCTGGCGAATGCGCGCGCGGCCTGGCGCATCCGTCAGAGCGAATTGACCGCCGAGAAACTCGCGAAACTTCTGGAACAGATTCTCTCCTCGCCTGGCGAACTCGCGAGCCGCGCCGCGGCGGCGCACGCGCTCGGCAAGCCCGATGCCGCGCAGCGCCTCGCCGATCTCGTCGACGAAATCGGAGGCGCGCGATGAAAAAGCCCGCGCCTACGCGCGTTCCCCTGGATATCGGCACGATCCATTTCATCGGCATCGGCGGCATCGGCATGAGTGGCATCGCCGAGATCATGCACAATCTGGGTTATCGCGTTCAGGGCTCCGATGCGGCGGAGAGCGCCAATGTGCGCCGCCTGCGCGCGCTCGGCATCGATGTCACGGTCGGTCACGCGGCGGAGAATTTGAAGGACGCGCACGCGGTTGTTTATTCGTCTGCGGTGAAACCCGGCAATGCGGAATTCGATGCCGCGCGCATTCGCGGGCTGCCGCTGGTGCGCCGCGCCGAAATGCTGGCCGAGATCATGCGCCTCAAATGGTGCGTGGCAGTCGCGGGCACCAATGGAAAAACAACCACCACCACCATGGTCGCGGCGCTGCTCGATGCGGGCGGGCTCGATCCCACCGTCGTCAATGGCGGCATCATCAACGCCTATGGCACCAATGCGCGCCTCGGCGAAGGCGATTGGGTCGTCGTGGAAGCCGACGAAAGCGATGGAACCTTCCTGCGCCTGCCCGCGACCGTGTCGGTGGTGACCAACGCCGATCCCGACCACCTCGATTATTACGGCACATTCGATCGCATGCGCGATGCCTTCCAGCGCTTCATCGAGAACGTGCCGTTCTATGGTTTCGCGGTCGCCTGCATCGATCATCCCGAAGTGCAGGGCATGGTGGGGCGCATCGCCGACCGGCGCATCATCACTTATGGATTTTCGCCGCAGGCCGATGTGCGCGCCGTCAATGTCAGCTATTCGCAAGGCGCGTCGCACTTCAACGTCGTCATCACCGACCGCCGCATGGCGACCGAAACGCGCATCGAAAATCTGCGCCTGCCCATGCCGGGCGAGCACAATGTGCAGAATGCGCTGGCAGCCATCGTGGTGGCGCGCGAGCTCGGCGTCAGCGAAGACACGATCCGCGTCGCGCTCGACAAATTCGCCGGCGTTGGCCGGCGCTTCAGCCGCGTCGGCGAGTGGAACGGCGCCGCCATCATCGACGATTACGCGCACAATCCGTTCAAGATCGCGGCCGCGCTCCGCGCCGCGCGCCAGGCCTATGGCGGTCCCGTCGTCGCCATCGTACAGCCGCACCGCTACACGCGGCTGCGCGATACCTTCACGCAATTCAGCACTTGTATGAACGACGCCGATGTCGCGATCGTAGCGCCCGTCTATCCTGCCGGCGAAAAACCCATCGAGGGTATCAATCGCGACACCTATGCCGAGGCGCTGCGCGCGCATGGCCACCGCAATGTGCGCACCATCGATGGGCCTGACGATCTGCCGGCGCTGATCCGCGAATTCGCCAAGCCAGGCGGCGCGGTTGTGTTCCTCGGAGCGGGCTCCATCACGCAATGGGCGCATGGAATCGAAGCGGCGATGAAGAAGGGGGCGGGCGCGTGATGATGACCCGTCCCTGCGATGCGCTTCCTCCCGTGCGCGGCGCTTATATACATGGCGCGGCGCTGAAGGACCTCGTCTGGTTCCGGGTGGGCGGGCCGGCGGAGGTTTTGTACCGTCCCGCCGACGCGGACGATCTCGCGACCTTCCTTGCCGCGAGGCCGCAAGGCACGCGCGTCAGCGTCATCGGGGTCGGCTCCAATCTTCTGATCCGCGACGGCGGAATTCCGGGCGTCGTCGTCCGGCTTCCCGCGGCCTTCGGCAGAATCGAAGCGGATGGCACGCGCATCCGTGCGGGCGCGGCAGCCCTCGATGCGG
>DATIZS010000320.1:0-5539 GCA_035516955.1 Rhizomicrobium sp. | reverse complement strand
GCAATTGCCGCTCTACGATCCCTTCGCCGCCGCCGAAGCGAAAGGCGAATCCACCGACCGCATCAAGGCGCCGATGCCGGGCAAGATCGTGCAGGTGTTTGTGCGGCCGGGCGAGAACGTCACGCGCGGCCAGCCGCTCGCGATTCTAGAAGCCATGAAGATGGAGCACACGCTTGCCGCGCCCGCCGATGCGCTGGTGGCGACCGTCGATGCCGCGCCGGGAGATCAAGTGCAGGAAGGTGCGGTGATCCTGCGCTTCGCGCGCGACCGGAGCGTGGCGGCATGACGCTTCATCTCATCAAATTGAGTGTCGGATCGGAATCGCTCGAAACCTTCATCTCCTGGCACAAGAAGCGGCTTGCCGAGAAAAAGAAAAAGGGCCAGAAGCCCGAGCTGATCCACATCACGCGCATGACGCCAAAGCGCAAGGACGAATTGCTCGATGGCGGCTCGCTCTACTGGATCATCAAGGGCTATGTCAGCGTGCGCACGCCGCTTCTGGATTTGCGCCCGATGGTGCGCAACGGCGTGCCGCATTGCGGGCTGGTTTACAAGCCGGAATTCATTCCCGTCGTGCGCCGCGCCCATCGCCCGTTCCAGGGCTGGCGTTATCTGGATGCGAGAGATGCGCCGCCCGATGCACGCTCGCTGAAAGGCGGCAAAGGCATGCCCGATGCGCTGAAGGCGGAGTTGGCGGAATTGGGGCTGCTTTAGACGGCCATATTGTCGATCAGCCGCGTTCCGCCGATCTTCGCCGCCGCCAGAATGCGCGCGGGGCGTTCGAATTCGGAAATCGGCCGCAAAGTCTGTGCGTCGCGCACCGCGACGTAATCGACGGAATCGAATCCGGCTTCGAGCAGCGCCTTCTGCGCGGCGGACTCAACATCATCTATGGCATCGTTTGCGCGTACGCGCCGTGCGGCGGCTTCCAAAATGAGATTCAATTGGCCGGCGATCTTGCGTTCGGCGGGATTGAGATACGCATTGCGCGACGACATGGCGAGGCCATCCGATTCGCGCAGGATCGTGCCGCCGAGAATTTCGACCGGCAGCGCGAGATCGGCAACCATCCGCCTGATCACCAACAATTGCTGATAATCCTTCTCGCCGAAGATCGCGGCATCCGGCATGGCGGCGATCAGGAGCTTGGCGACGACGGTGGCGACGCCGCCGAAGAAATGCGGGCGGAAATCGGTTTCGAGGCCCATGCTTGGCCCGCCAACGTCGATTTTTGTCGAAAAACCTTCCGGGTACATTTCGGCCGATGACGGTGCGAAGATCAGATCGGCCAGTCCGCCGAGCTTCGCGCTGTCGGCAACAAGATCGCGCGGATAGCGGTCGAAATCTTCGTGCGGCGCGAACTGGGTGGGGTTTACGAATATGCTCACCACCACGCGCCCGCAAGCGGCCTTCATTGCGCGCACCAGCGACAGATGCCCCTCGTGCAGCGCGCCCATGGTGGGCACGAGGCCGATGCGCGCGCCGCCCGCGCGCCAGCCGCCCACCCGCGCGCGCAGATCTTTTATGGTGGTAATCGTCTCCATGGCGGCGCGGACATTAGCGTGCGCGCCCGTCCCGCGCTAGAATCGCCCGCCATGAACGGAACCGATCTGCGCAAAAAAATCTCCGATGCCTGGCTCGCCGACGAGGACGCGCTCGACGAGGCGCTCATCGCGAAGGCCCGTCTTTCCTACGGCGAATCCAAGGCGACCGACGCGCTCGCCCGCGAGCTCGTCGCCCGCATCCGCGCCCATCGCGAGCGGCGCAGCGGAATCGATTCCTTCACCCAGGAATATGCGCTCTCCTCCGAAGAGGGCGTGATGCTGATGTGCCTCGCCGAATCGCTTCTGCGCGTTCCCGATGCGGCGACCGCCGACAAGCTCATCCGCGACAAGATCGGCTCGGGCGATTGGGGCCGCCATCTGCAGCATTCGGATTCGATGTTCGTCAATGCGTCGACTTGGGCGCTGATGCTGACGGGGCGCGTGGTGCGGCTGGACGAGCCCGGCTGGGATTTCGAGAACATCTGGGGAAAGTTGCTCGCGCGCGCGGGCGAACCGGTCATCCGCCAGGCGGTGATCTATGCGATGCGAATCCTGGGGCGGCAATTCGTGCTCGGCCGCTCGATCGAGGAGGCGCTGAAGGAAGCCAAGCCCTATATCGACGGCGGCTATCGCTTTTCCTTCGACATGCTGGGCGAGGCCGCCTACACCCACCGGGATGCCGCGCGATATTACGGCGCCTATGCGCATGCACTTTCCGCAATCGAAGCGGCCCACCCCGATCTCGACACGCCGGTGTTCGAGCGGCCGTCGATTTCGGTGAAATTGTCGGCGCTGCATCCGCGCTACGAATGGGCCAAACGCGAGCGCGTGATGGCGGAGCTCATGCCGAAGCTTGTCGAGCTCGGCTTCGCCGCGCGCGCGGCCAATCTGGGCGTGACCATCGATGCGGAGGAATCCGAGCGTCTCGATCTCATGCTCGATGTGTTCGAGAGCATGGGCGATGCCGACATGCTGGCGGGCTGGGACGGGCTTGGGCTCGCGGTGCAGGCCTATCAGAAGCGGGCGCTGCCGGTGATCGCGTGGCTCGCGGACCTCGCGAGGCGCCAGCGCCGGCGCGTTCCCGTGCGTCTGGTGAAAGGCGCCTATTGGGACACCGAAATCAAGCGGGCCGAGGAGCAGGGGCTTTCCGATTATCCCGTCTTCACCCGCAAGGCGGCGACGGATACGTCCTATCTCGCCTGCGTGCGCGCGTTGTTCGCGGCGGGCGGCGGCATCTATCCGCAATTCGCCACGCACAATGCGCATACGCTTTCGGCGGTGCAGGTGCTGGCGCGCGAACGTCGCGATTTCGAATATCAGCGGCTGCATGGCATGGGCGAGATGCTCTACGAGCTTTACCGCAGCGTGAAACCGCCGGCCCACGGCGGCGCGGGCACGCGCATCTATGCGCCGGTGGGAAGCCATGAGGATCTGCTCGCCTATCTCGTGCGGCGTCTGCTGGAGAACGGCGCCAACACATCCTTCGTCAATCGTCTGGCCGATGCGAAGGCGCCCGTCGAGGCCATCGTCGCCGATCCGGTGGCGCAACTCGCGAAACAATCGCCCAGGCGCAATCCCCACATTCCGAAACCGGAAAATCTTTTGCCGGATCGCAAGAATTCGCGCGGCTTTCTGTGGAGCGATCCGGAAGTTTCGGGGCCGGTCCTGCGCGCGATGGAATCGGCGCTGGCGAGGCCGCAGCATTCCGGGCCCATCGTCGGGGGAAGCCTGCGCTGGCGCAACACGCTGGCCGTGCGCGATCCGGCCGACCGCCGCCGCATCGTGGGCGAAGTGGTCGAGGCCAACGCTGCCGATGTGAAGGACGCGCTCGATCTCGCCGACAAGGCGCATTATGAATGGAATGCGCTGGGCGGCGATGCCCGGGCGAAAATCCTCGAGCGCGCGGCCGATCTCTTCGAAGAAAACCGCAACGCGCTCATGGCGCTCGCGGTGCGCGAGGCGGGCAAGACGCTGCCCAATGCGCTGGCCGAAGTGCGCGAGGCTGCCGATTTCCTGCGCTATTACGCAAGCCAGGCGCGCAAGCTGTTCGAAGGTGCTACGAAATTGCCGGGCCCGACGGGCGAGACCAACGAGCTTGCGCTGCATGGCCGGGGCGTCTTCGCCTGCATAAGCCCGTGGAATTTTCCGCTGGCGATATTCACGGGGCAAGTTGTGGGCGCGCTCGCGGCGGGAAACACCGTGCTCGCCAAGCCCGCCGAACAGACGCCGCTCATTGCCGCGGCCGCCATTCGCCTGTTGCACGAAGCGGGCGTGCCGCATGATGCGCTGCATCTTCTGCCGGGCGACGGGCCGCGCATCGGCCAGTCGTTGTTCGGTGATGCGCGGCTTGCGGGCGTCGCCTTCACCGGCTCGACGGACGCGGCCAATGCCATCAACCGCGCGCTCGCGTCGCGGCAAGGCGCCATCGCGGCACTGATTGCCGAGACTGGCGGACAGAACGCGATGATCGTGGATTCGACGGCGCTGCCCGAACAAGTGTGCAAGGATGTTCTGGCATCGGCTTTCGACAGCGCGGGCCAGCGCTGCTCGGCCGCGCGGGTGCTCTTTTTGCAGGAAGACGTCGCCGACAGGATGCTCGATCTCATTCTCGGCGCCACGGACGAGCTCGCGATCGGCGATCCGATGAAGCTTTCGACCGATGTCGGCCCGGTGATCGACGAAGACGCGCGCAAGAACCTCGAAGCCCATGCCGCGCGCATGACGAAGGAGGCCCGGCTCCTGCGCGCGCTTTCGCTCGGCCCCGAATGCGAGCATGGCACCTTCTTCCCGCCGCATGTTTTCGAGATCGATTCCATCGCGGCCCTGAAGCGCGAAGTGTTCGGGCCCATCCTGCATGTCGTGCGCTATGCCGCCGACCGGCTCGATTCCGTCTGCGAATCGATCAACGCGACGGGCTATGGGCTGACGCTGGGCATCCACAGCCGAATCAACGAGACGGCCGATTTCATCCGCGCCCGCGTGCGCGCCGGCAACATCTATGTGAACAGGAATCAGATCGGCGCCGTGGTCGGCGTCCAGCCTTTCGGCGGCGAAGGGCTTTCCGGCACAGGCCCCAAGGCGGGCGGGCCCAATTATCTTCTTCGCTTTGCCCTCGAACGCACCTATACCGTGAACATTGCTGCGGCGGGCGGCAACGCGGCCCTGCTAAGCGAAGAAGGCGACTAACGCGCATGGCGGCTCACGTCATTGTCTTCGGCAATGAGAAGGGCGGAACGGGCAAGACGACGGCTGCGATGCATGTGGCCGTGGCGCTGGCGGCCATGGGAAAGCGCGTGGCCGCGGTCGATCTCGACAGCCGCCAGAAAAGCTTCACCCGCTATATCGAGAACCGCGAGGAATGGGTGTCGGCGAAGAGCGCCAAAATCCCGGCGCTGAAAAGTTTCGCAGTCTCGCGCCCGGCCGTGAAATCGCTCGACAGCGCGGCCGAGGAGGAAGCGAAGAAATTCTCCGAAATCCTGGCGCAGACCCAGAACGGTTTCGATTTCGTCGTCATCGACACGCCCGGCTCCGATACGCCGCTCTCGAGGCTGGCCCATGCCGCGGCCGACACGCTGGTCACGCCGATGAACGATTCTTTCGTCGATTTCGATCTTCTGGCGCGAGTCGATGCGGGCGATTTCAGCGTCAAGGGCCCGAGCCTTTATTCCGATTTCGTGTGGGATTGCCGGAAGCGCCGGCTGATGGCCAAGCGGCCCGCGCTCGACTGGGTGGTGATGCGGAACCGGATTTCCTCATCCGAAGCGCGCAACAAGCGAAGGCTCTCGGCTGCTCTCGATGCGCTGTCGGAGCGCATTGGCTTTCGCATCGCGCCCGGTTTCGGCGATCGCGTCATCTTCCGCGAACTTTTTCCGATGGGGCTCACCATGCTCGACCTGCCGCAAGCGGGGCTGGGCATTTCGCTCTCGATGTCCCACGTCGCCGCGCGCCAGGAAGTGCGCGAACTGATCCGCACGCTGAAATTGCCCGATGTGGAT
>DATIZS010000319.1:0-6965 GCA_035516955.1 Rhizomicrobium sp. | reverse complement strand
ACTTCTTTCGTATCCCTGGGCTTGATGACGGCGAGCGGCGCGCCGAGCCGGTTATAGCCGCCGCCGATGGCGGGCGCTTCGCTGCCCGGGACGATAGCGCCTTCGCCCAGTTGCGCTTTCAGGCTCGCGACAATATCGCTCATATATATGTCTCCCGGTCAGAGAACCACTTCGATGAGGCGCGGGCCCCGTTGCTTCATGGCGTCGCCGAATTGCGCGGAGAATTCTTCCGCCGTCTCGGCGCGCGTCGCTTCCACGCCCAGGCCTTGCGCCAGTTGCACCCAGCCGAGTTTGGGATTTCCGATGTCGAACATCGAAAGCGCGCGCGGACCGGGATTGCCCGCGCCCACGCGCATCAATTCGATTTTGAGGATGGCGTAGGAGCGGTTGGAGAAGATCACGTTCGTCACGTCGAGCTTCTCGCGCGCCTGGGTCCAGAGCGCCAGCACGGTGTACATCGCGCCGCCGTCGCCATGCAGGCAGATGACTTTGCGGTCGGGGCAGGCGATCGCCGCGCCCGTCGCCAGCGGCAGACCCTGCCCGATGGAGCCGCCCGTCAGCGCGAGATGATCGTGGGGATGCGAGCTCGCCGTGAACATGCCGACGCTCAATCCGCTCGTCGCCGATTCATCGGAGACGATCGCATTCTCCGGCATCAATTGCGCAATCGCCTGCGCCGCCGAATAGGCATCGAGATTGCCGGTGGGAAGTCCCGGCTGCTTGAATTCGGCGCGACCCGAAACATCCTTCGTCGCGCGCACCGCTTCGACAAGCGCATCGAGTGCGGCGACGCCGTCTTCATGGGGATGGGCGAGTGTATGGATCTTGCAGCCCTCGGGCACGCACCAGCTCGGCTTTCCGGGATAGGCGAAAAACGACACCGGCGGCTTGGAGCCGACCAGCACCAGATGTTCGAGGTCCTTCAGGAAATCGACGATCTGTTCGGCAAAATAGGGAATGCGTTCCACCGCCACGATACCTGCGCCGCGCGCGATTCTTGGCGCGAACGTATCGCACATCAACCGCGCCCCGGTTTTGGCCGCGATGCGCCCGGCCATTTCCAGACCATGTGGCTGAAGCGCCGCGCCACGAATCAGAATCGCGCTCTTCTTTCCATCGCCAAGCGCTTTGGCGATTTCATCGACGCGCGAAGACGAAACCTTTGCCGGTTTCAGCGGCTGAAGCGCGGGCGCCGGCCCTTCGGCTTCGTCCCAGGCCGCGTTGGCCGGCAGGATCAGCGTCGCGATCTGCCCCGGCGGCTCCATCGCCGCCTGCACCGCGCGGGCGGCGTCCGATGCGGCCGTACGCGCGCTCGGGCTCGAATGGACCCAGCCCGAAACCGGCCGCGCAAAGCCTGCGATGTCGGAGGCGAGCGGCGCATCATATTGCGCGTGATAGGTCGCGTGATCGCCCACGATGTTGACGATGGGCGTTGAGGCGCGCCGCGCGTTGTGAAGATTGGCCAATCCGTTCGCCAGGCCGGGGCCCAGATGCAGCAATGTTGCCGCCGGTTTTCCCGCCATGCGGCCATAACCGTCGGCCGCGCCCGTCACCACGCCTTCGAACAGCGCGAGCACCGCGCGCATCTTCGGTACGCGATCGAGCGCGGCCACGAAATGCATCTCCGACGTGCCCGGATTGGCGAAGCACAGTTCGACGCCGCAACCGACGAGCGTCTCGATCAGGCTTTCCGCGCCGTTCATGGCCCCTCCCGTTCTCTTTCGCGCGCCACCTAAGCCCAAGAGGCGCTCATCAATCAAGTTGCGGGCGCGAAGACGCCTTGCAAACCTTTCACATTCAATAGCTTAAAGCCGCGCGCCGCGCCACGCGAAAGCCCGCCGCGAGGCGTTTCCGGCCCTCTTTCTTTGCGCCGCATCATCGGCCCCCCGTTTCTTTCTCTGCTTCGTCGGAATTCATGTAGCCCTAAGCTCGAACCCTTTCGAGGGGGCGGAATGGTTGAAGCGACGGATACCGGCCGTGAAGACGCCTGCCTGCGCATTGCGGGCGGAGGGATGATCGCGTCCGAAATCTGCGACTGGTTCGTGCGCGAAGTGCTGCCGCTGGAGGCCGCGTTGACGCAATATCTGCAACACAATTGGCGCAATCGCGGCGACATCGAAGATCTGTTGCAGGATGTCTATATCCGCGTGTTCGAGGCGGCGCGCGAACGGATTCCCGATCGCCCGCGCGCCTTCGTCTTCACCACCGCCCGCAATCTCCTGATCGATCGCGTCCGCCGCGAGCAGATCATTCCCATCGAAGCGGTTTCCGATCTCGATGCGCTCAATGTCGCGATGGATGCGCCGGGCCCCGAGCGCAGCGCCATGGCGCGCGACGAGCTGCGCCGCGTGCAGGCCGCACTCGATTATCTGCCGCCGCGCTGCCGCCAGGCGGTCGTGCTGCGCCAGGTCGAAGGTCTTTCGCGCAAGGAAATCGCGAACCGCATGGGCATCGGCGAGGAGACGGTGAAGGAATATCTCGCCGAAGGCGTCGTAGCATTGGCCGACACGCTTTACGGCGAAACGCGGAGGCGCAAATGATTCCGCGCGCCAGGGACGTGAAGAAAGATGCCGCGCGCCGGCTGATGGAGCGCCGCTTGGCCGAGACCTGGAGCGAGGCCGATCAGACGAAGCTCGATGCCTGGCTTTCCGAATCGCCCGCCCATCTCATCGCCTATGTGCGCCTCGATGCGGCGTGGAACAGCACCGATCGTCTCGTGGTTCTGCGCGATCCCGCCGCGGATGTGGAAAAGTCTGCGCGCTCCGCCCGCACGCGGATCCTGCAGGTCGCGGCCGTCATCGGCGCGGTCGCCATTCTCGGCGCGGGCGCCGCCGAGTTGCTGCAGCCGAAGCCCGGCCGCGTCTTCTCCACGCCGGTCGGCGGTCATGAAGTGGTGAGTTTCGCCGACGGCTCGAAGATCGAACTCAACACCAACACCAGCATCCGCGCCGAGATGACGAGCAAATCGCGCACGATCTGGCTCGATCGCGGCGAAGCCTATTTCCAGGTGAAACACGATCCCGCCCATCCCTTCACGGTGATGGCCGGCAACCAGCACATCACCGATCTCGGCACCAAATTCGTCGTGCGCCGCGATGCGGCGAAGCTCGAAGTGTCGCTGCTCGACGGGCGCGTGCGCATGGGCGCGGACGGCCACAGGCCCGCGATTCTCACGCCCGGCGACGTGGCGATCGCCACGGCCAATTCGCTGTCGGTGCGCAAGGCCTCGCCGCAGGCGCTTTCAAACGTGCTGAGCTGGCGCCATGGCGTGCTCGTCTTCAAGCACACCACGCTCGCGGCGGCGGCGGCCGAATTCAACCGCTACAACCAGACCAAGCTCGTCATCGCGGATGACGCGACGGGCGCGCTCAAAATCTACGGAACGTTCCGCGTGCAGGATGCGGTGCTGTTTGCGCGCGTGGCGCAGGATGTCCTGGGGCTTCGCCTGGAAACCGATCCCGGCGAAATCGTCATTTCGCGCTGAGCCGAAAACGGAGCGGGCAAATGCCCGCATATTGGGGGGATAGATGAAGGTTGCGACGATCCTGAAAGCGGCTCTGATCGGCGGCGCGAGCGTGTTCGTGCTCGCAAATCCGGCGTTTGCCGACCGCTTCGACATTCCGGGCGGCGATCTGGGTGCGGCGCTCAACGCCTTCGCCGCGCAGACGGGCGTCGAACTCATCATCGCCGACGACGCAGTCAAGGGCGTGCGCACCCATGGCGCGCATGGCGACCTGACGGCGACCGCGGCCCTCAACAGCATTCTCTGGGGGACGGGCTTCGTCACGCACAATCAATCCGGCGCCATCGGCATCGTGCGCGCCGCGCCAACATCCCGCCGTCAAAGCGAAGCGATCGCGCAGACCGAGACGCGGCTCCAATCCGCCGCGGCGACGAGCGTCGAGACGGTCGTGGTGACGTCATCGAAGATCAAGGGCGACATCCAGACAGTGCCGATCGCCATCACCGCGCTGTCTCAGGAGCAATTGACATCGCGCCAGATCGCGGGCGGCCCCGATCTCGTCAAGGAAGTGCCCAATCTCACTTTCACCAAGACCAATTTCACCGGCTATTCCATCGAAATCCGCGGTATCGGCACGCAGGCGATCTCGGTGACGACCGATCCGGCGGTCGCGGTTGCGTTCAACGACACGCCCTTCATCCGCAACCATTTCTTCGAACAGGAATTCTACGACGTCAATCAGGTCGAAGTGGTGCGCGGTCCGCAAGGTACGCTTTACGGGCGCAACGCCACCGCCGGCGTCGTGAACGTGATTTCCGCAAAGCCCACCGATCAGTTCGAAGCCATGCTGTCCGCCGATTGGGGCAATTATTCCAACCGGCGTTACGAAGCCATGGTGAACCTGCCGCTGGTCGATGACCGGCTCGATCTGCGCATCGCCGGCGAATGGACCAAGCGCGACGGCTATACCTATGATTCATCGATCCACAGCCAAGTCGACGGCCGCGATCTCTGGTCGAGCCGCGTCACGCTCGGCTGGAAGCCGGTCGCGGATTTGCAGGTCTATGCCATCTGGGAGCACTTCCAGGAAGACGACGATCGTGTCCGTTCCGCCAAGCAGCTTTGCAAGAAGGACCCGGGCCTCACCAATGTCGATGGCCTCGATGTCACCGCATTGCCGACGCCGCAATCGGAGATCGATTTCGGCCGCACGCCCGCCTGGAACGCTACATTCGCGCAGACCTGGCTCAGCCAGGGCTGCCTGCCGACTTCGTTTTATTCCAAGGATGCCTATGAGACGCCGAACGGGCAGGTGATTCCGTTCATCGCGCTGGGCGAATTCTTCTATGGCGGCGGGGAGGGCACGGGCGGGGCGCTTCTGAAGCTCATCGATCCTTATGCGAACCAGACCCAATCCCACAATCTGCGCGACATCGAATCGCTTATCAAGCCGGGCTATCGCGCCAAGAACGACACGCTGGAACTCAACGCCGATTATGCGATCACGCCCACGCTGACGCTCACCTCGCAGACCGGCTACAACAAGGATTTCCTCTGGTCCACCGAGGATTTCAACCGCTTCGATACCGCGCCCGGCATCTTCAACAACGGATTCGGCATCTACAACATCGATATCGCGCCGGGCGGCGTCTATTGCGATCCGCAGCTCGGCTGTTCGAGCGCGATGGTGGCGCAGGATCTTTCGCGCGAGCGCGCCTGGCAGATTTCGCAGGAATTGCGGCTGGCCTCGAGCTTCAAGGGCCCGTTCAATTTCAGCGTCGGCGCCAATTACATGCATTACCAGACGAACGAGGATTATTTCGTCTTCCTCAATGCGCTCTCGGCGCTCACCCAGCTCACCAACGGACAAGGCCCCGGCGAATATTCGAGCTGCCATTTCTTCGGCACCGGCCATTCCTGGCCCATCCTGCCCGAACCGTTCTACGTGAACGTCTATGGCGTCTATGGCGGGTTCACCTCGCAATTCGCCTGCGTCGATACGGGCATCTTCGAAACCAATCCCGGCACCTATGTCGATCCCAATCCCATTCCCAGCATCGACGGGCTGGGGCATAATTATTTCCGCAGCGAAAACCCTTACGTGCTGTCGTCCTACGCGGGCTTCGGCGAAACCTATTATCAGCTCACGCCCGACATCAAATTGACGGCCGGTCTGCGCTGGACCGACGACCAGAAGACGTTCTGGGAGATTCCGAGCTGGGTCTACATGATGGGCGGCGGCTATCCCATCCAGAGCGTCATGTATCAGGAATGGAAGGAATGGACGGGGCGCGGCGTCGTCAACTGGACGCCGAAGCTCGAATTCACCGATCAGACGCTGGTCTATGCCTCTTACGCGCGCGGCTACAAGGGCGGCGGCGCCAATCCGCCGCTGCCGGAGGCCGATCTCGCGAGCTCGCAAACCTCGACCGTGCATCCCCCGGCCTTCGCGCCCGAATTCGTCAACGCCTACGAGCTCGGAACCAAGAACACGCTGCTGGACGGCGGGCTGACGGTGAACGGCGATGTCTTTTATTACGATTACAAGGGCTATCAGATTTCGCAGATCGTCGACCGCTCGTCGATCAATCTCAATTTCGACGCCAAGATCAGAGGCGCCGAAGTGGAAGCGAGCTATGAGCCGATCCCCGGCCTCAAGCTCAATTTCGCCGGCGGTTACGAGCACACCCGCGTCGACAATGGCGACTCGGCCATCGACCTGATGGACCGCACGGCCGGCAATCCCGACTGGGTCATCGTGCGGCCCTTCGTCTCCGACACGTCGAACTGCATCCTGCCCGCTTACGTCGTGAAGGCCATTCTTCTGAAGAACGACAATCCCGATGTGTTCGGCGAAGGCATCGCGGGCGCCTGCGATGCCGCCTACAATCCGGGCGGCATCATCGGGCTCTTCGGCGGCAACGCCTACGACCAGGCCATCTTCAACCAAGTCGGCTTCGATCCGGCGGACGCGCCCAACAATGGCGAAGGAATCAAGAAGGATCTGGGCGGCAACGAGCTTCCCAACGCGCCGCATTTCACCACCTCGCTCTCGGCGGATTACACGATGCCGGTTTCGGAGGATTGGGCCGCGACGCTGCACGGCGATTTCTACTGGCAATCGCAAAGCTGGGCGCGGATCTTCAACGACCCGGATTACGACAAGATCCGCGGCTATTCCAACGTCAACCTCGCGCTGATCCTGACATCCGCCGACGGGTGGCAGGTCATGGGCTATCTCAAGAATATTTTCGACACGACCGCCATCACCGGCGCATTCCTCAATTCGGACGATACCGCGCTGACGACCAACGTCTTCGTCACCGATCCGCGCCTCTTCGGCGTGCGCGTCACGAAGAATTGGTGAGGGGGGAATAGATCATGAGCGAACTGATCGGCAATAACGACAACCGCGCCACCATCCGCTGGAAATTGCTCACGGGCGCCTCCGCGCTGGCGCTGGCGGTTTCAACAGGCGCCGCGCGCGCCGAAGACGCGAGCC
>DATIZS010000318.1:0-4914 GCA_035516955.1 Rhizomicrobium sp. | reverse complement strand
GCTCGACGGCGCGCGCGCGTTTGCGAGCGCCTTCACCTGGGTGCTCGCTTTCATTTTCCTCGGCTCGGCGCTGTCGCGGCTGAGATTGGCCGCAGGCCTTGTGCGGCTGGAGCGCAAGCGCCGCCCCGAAGCGCTCGGCGCCACCACGCTCGCTTTCGTGCTGGGTGTGCTCGCGGTGGTGGGGCTTCAGTTCCTCTATGTCGGAACGGCGTACCGGATTCTGCCTTGCGCGATTCTCGGCGGCATCACGGGCGATGTGCTGATCGGGCTCGGGCCGTTGATGCTCGCCTATCTCATCGATGCGGCGCTGACGAATCTGATGGCGCTGGGGCCGGAGGCGTAAATCAAAACAAAGATGTCATGGCCCGCGAATGCGGGCCACCCAGTTCTCGTTTCTCAGATAGTGCAGAACCCAACTGGGCGGCCCGCTACTCAGGCGGGCCGTGACAATGAATGTGAATTAAACCGCCTTATCCGGCCCCACCCGCACCAGCATCTTGCCGAAATTCTCGCCCTTGAAGAGCCCGATGAAGGCTTCCGGCGCACGCTCGATGCCGTCATAGATCGTCTCGTGCCATTTCATCTTGCCTTCCTTGCGCCATCCGCCCATGTCGCGGACGAATTCCGGCGTGAGGTTGAAGAAATCGGACACGATGAATCCCTTGATGGTCAGCCGCAGCGGAATGACGTTGACGATGTTGCGCGGGCCCGGCGGCAATTCGGTGGCGTTGTATTGATCGATCATGCCGCAGACCGAAATGCGCCCGCTCATGCGCATGGCGGCGAGCGCCGCATCGAGATGGGCACCGCCCACATTCTCGAAATAGACGTCGATGCCTTCGGGCATCGCCGCATGGACCGCCTTGTTGAGATCGCCGCAGGTCTTGTAGTTGATCGTGGCGTCGACGCGCGCTTCCTTCTTCAGCCACGCGCATTTCTCGTCCGAGCCGGCCGAGCCCGCCACGTAGCAGCCCTTGTTCTTGGCGATCTGGCAGACGATGGCGCCAACGGCGCCGCTCGCGGCCGACACGAACACACGTTCGCCGTCCTTCAGCGCGCCGACTTTCAGAAGCCCAGCATAGGCCGTCAGTCCCGGCATGCCGAAGGCGCCGAGATAGGCCTGGATGGGCGCGAGCGCGGGATCGATCTTCTGCAGCTCGCCGCCTTCGGTGACGAACCATTCGCGCCAGCCGGAGAAATTGCTCACATAATCGCCGGGCTTGAACCGGTCGTTGCCGTTGGATTCGACGACCTGGCCAACCGCTCCGCCCGAAAGCGTCTCGCCGATCTGGAAGGGCGGCACATAGCTTTTCCGGTCGACCATGCGGCCCCGCATATAGGGATCGACCGACATGAAGATGTTTCGGACCAGAACCTGCCCATGGGCCGGGGCGGGGACGGGGGTCTCGGCGAGCTCGAAATCGCCCAGTGCGGGCATGCCCACGGGGCGTCGTTTCAGGCGGATTTCCTTGCTTTTTCGGGCGGTCACGCGGGGCTCCTTAACCATTCGGGTTTCAGCGGCCCAAGCCTATCAGGGGCTTGGGATGTAACAAGCCGAAACATTTTATGAGTCGCGCAAGGCCCGCCCGCCATGGCTGATTTGAGCCCGCTGAAGAGGGATTCCCTTTGACCATTCAGAGCCATAGCGGTTCGGGCGTGCTCAGGGCAGGTGTTGTCGGTGTCGGCGCGTTCGGCCGCCATCACGCCGCCAAATATGCGCGCATGGCGGATGTGGAGCTCGCATCCGTCGCCGATATCGATGCCGAAGCGCGCAACGCCGTCGCCGCCGCGCATGGCGCGCGCGCGCGCGACGATTGGCGCGATCTTCTGGGCGAAGTCGATATCGTCAGCATCTGTTCGCCGGCCGTCAGCCACGCCGAAATCGTGCGCGCCTTCCTGAACGAAGGCGTGCATGTGCTGGTGGAAAAACCGATCGCCACCGACCTCTCCGAAGCCGACCGCCTCATCGCGCTCGCCGAGCGCAGGAATTGCGTTTTGACGGTGGGCCATCAGGAGCGTTTCGTCTTCGCCCGCACGGGCCTTCTGGATTACGGCGATGTGCCGCTCGAAGTCGAATGCTGGCGCGCCGGTCCCTGGACGGGCCGGGGCGCCGATGTTTCGGCCGTGCTCGATCTGATGATCCACGATCTCGATCTCGTGCACCGCATGGTGCCGGGCGGCGTCGCCGATGTGCGCGCGCGCGGCCGCGCCACCCGCAGCCCGTTCGCCGACGAAGTCTCGGCGCAAGTGTGCTTCGACAACGGTTCCGAGGCGCGGCTGATCGCGAGCCGCATCTCCGACAAGCGCCGCCGCGGCATGCGCGCAGTGTATTCCGACGGCGTGATCGAAATCGATTTCCTCACCCGTCAGGTGACGAACACGACGGCCCGCGCGCTCAACGCGCTCGAACTCGACGATCCGCTCGGCGTTTCCATCCGCGCCTTCGTCGAGGCGGCCCGCATGGGCTCGCCCGCGCTGGTCAGGCCCGAGGAAGCCCGCCGCGCGCTCGAAACCGCGCTTCTGATCGACGAAGCGGCGGCTCCCCAAGCCGTGGCCCCCGCCGCGTAAACCCTTTCAAGCAAGGCCATAGAGGGATAAACAGCGGCGATGACAAATCGCCTCCGCATCGCGCTTGCGCAATTGAATCCGGTCATGGGCGACATGGCGGGCAATCTCGCCCGTGCGCGCGCCGCCCGCGCGGAAGCCGCCAAAGCCAAAGCCGACATCGTCCTCTTCACCGAGCTCTTCATCTGCGGCTATCCGCCGGAGGATCTCGTGCTGAAGCCCGCGTTCCAAGAGGCCGCGCGCGCGCGCATCGAGGAATTTGCGCGCGACACCGCCGATGGCGGGCCGGCGGTGCTGATCGGTTCGCCATGGGTGGAAGAAGGGAAACTCTATAACGCGTTCATCCTGCTCGATGGCGGCAGGATCGCGGGCCGCACGCTGAAATGGGATCTGCCCAATTACGGCGTGTTCGACGAGAAGCGCGTGTTCCGCCAGGGGCCCTTGCCGGTACCGCTCGCCGTGCGCGGCGCGAAGATCGGCGTTCCCATCTGCGAGGATATCTGGACGCCGGCGCCCGTCGCCAATCTCGCCAAGACGGGCGCCGAAATTCTGCTCGTGCCCAACGGCTCGCCCTATGACGCGACGAAGGAGGATGTGCGCGGCCAGCTCATCTCCGCGCGCGTGAAGGAAAGCGGTTTGCCGCTCGTCTATCTCAACCAGGTGGGCGGGCAGGACGAGATCGTGTTCGATGGCGCCTCGCAGGTGATGAACGCCGACGGAAAATTGGCGGCAGCGCTTCCCGCCTGGGAAGTAAAACTCGTCATGACCGATTGGACGCGCAACGCTTCGGGCTGGGTGTGCGCCGAAGGCGCGCGCGAGCCGGAGGAAGAGCGCACGCCCTCGATCTATCACGCCATGATGCTGGGGCTGAAGGATTACGTGAACAAAAACGGCTTTCCGGGCGTCGTGCTGGGCCTTTCCGGCGGCATCGATTCCGCGCTCACCGCTGCGGTCGCAACTGACGCGCTGGGGCCGAAGCGCGTGCGCTGCGTGATGATGCCCTCGCGCTTCACGAGCGGCGAAAGCCTCGACGATGCGGCGGAATGCGCGAAACTGCTCGGCGTGCATTACGACATCGTGCCCATCGAAAATCCCGTGAAGGCGTTCGGCGAAACGCTCGACACGATGTTCGCCGGCCGGCCGGCCGATACGACCGAGGAAAACATCCAGTCGCGCATCCGCGGGCTGATCCTGATGGCGATCTCCAACAAATTCGGGCCGATGGTGCTGGCGACCGGCAACAAATCCGAAATGAGCGTGGGCTATGCCACGCTCTATGGCGATATGTGTGGCGGCTATAATGTGCTGAAGGATGTCTACAAGCTCGATGTGTTCCGGCTGGCGCGCTGGCGCAATCAGGTCCATCCCAAGAACGCGCTCGGGCCCAAGGGCCGCGTCATGCCGGAGAACATCCTCACGCGTCCGCCGACCGCCGAATTGCGCGCCAACCAGAAGGATGAGGATTCGCTGCCGCCCTACGCGATCCTCGATCCGATCCTCGAATGTCTGGTCGAAAAGGAGATGTCGTTCGACGAGATCGTGGCGGAAGGATTCGATCCGGCCACCGTTAAGCGCGTCGAGAACATGCTCTATATCGCCGAATACAAGCGCCGCCAGGCGCCGCCCGGCGTGAAGATTTCCTTGCGCAATTTCGGCCGCGACCGGCGCTATCCCATCACCAACAAATTCCGGGACGCGCGATGAGCGTGCTCGTCCGTTTTGCGCCGTCGCCGACCGGGCTGCTCCATGTCGGCAATGCGCGCACGGCGATGCTCAATTTTCTCTTCGCGAAAAAACATGCCGGCAAATTCATGCTGCGCATCGACGATACCGACGCCGCCCGCTCCAGGCCCGAATTCGAGGCCGCCATCGTCGAAGACCTCGCCTGGCTTGGCATCATGCCCGCGATCCACGACCGGCAGAGCGCGCGGCTTTCGCGCTATGGCGCGGCGTTCGAAAACCTGCAGGCGAGCGGGCTGTTATATCCCTGCTACGAAAGCGCTTCCGAACTCGAACGCAAGCGCGCGCTGCAGCTCGCGCGCAGGAAGCCGCCGGTCTATGACCGCGCCGCGCTGAAACTGACGAAAGAAGAACGCTCGGCCATCGAGGCGCGCGGGCTCAAGCCGCATTGGCGCTTCAAGCTTTCGCAAGACAAGGTGCATTGGCGCGATCTCATCCGCGGCGACATCGAAATCGACACCGCCACCATCTCCGATCCCGTTCTGGTGCGCGAGGATGGCGCCTTCCTCTACACGCTGCCCTCGGTGGTGGACGATATCGATTTTCAGGTGAGCCATGTCATCCGCGGCGAGGATCACGTCACCAACACGGCCGTGCAGATCGAGATCT
>DATIZS010000317.1:0-5538 GCA_035516955.1 Rhizomicrobium sp. | reverse complement strand
TGAGCGTGCTCGCCGCTTTGGCAATCGCGGCGGCGCGCGCGCGCAAAGTCCTCGATGAAACGCGCGAAAAACAGCTCGTCTCCGCGCTGCTCGAAACGCCGCGCCACATCGTCGATTTCCTGAAGCAGGAAGGAAAGATCGAGGCGCTGGCGCTCGATGCCTCCAAGGCGCGCGACGTACTTTATCTCGGCCGCGGCGTGAATTTCCCGCTGGCGCTGGAAGGCGCGCTGAAGCTCAAGGAAATCTCCTATATCCACGCCGAAGGCTATGCCGCCGGCGAAATGAAACACGGCCCCATCGCGCTGATCGACGAGAACGTGCCGGTGATCGTGATCGCGCCGCACGACGCGGTCTACGAAAAAACCGCCTCCAACATGCAGGAAGTGATGGCGCGCGGCGGCAAGGTGGTGCTGATCTCCGATGCGCGCGGGATTCTGGCGGCGGGCGAGAAGGTCTGGGCCGCCATCGAGGTTCCCGAGACCGATCCCATGATCGCCCCGCTCGTCTATTCGGTGCCAGTGCAATTGCTCGCCTATTACATGGCGCTCGCCAAGGGCACCGATGTCGACCAGCCGCGCAATCTGGCGAAGAGCGTGACGGTGGAGTGAGTTGATTTATGGCCATGGCATGGCTATATTCCGTCCATGAGCAACCACAGCGTCGCCGAGACCAAGAACCAGCTTTCCGAGCTGATCGACCGCGCCGAAAAGGGCGAGGAGATTATCATCACGCGCCACGGAAGGCCGGTGGCGAAGATAAGCGGTGTCCTCGAGAAACCTGCTACCAGGCGTATAACCCAAGAAGATATCGACTGGCTGCGCAAACACCGGGTGGGTAGAAAAATGCCCCGCGAAGATGCGGTCACGCTCGTTCGCCGCGTGCGGGATGAAGAATGGCCCTGAGCATCTATCTGGACACGAATGTCCTGGTTTCTACTTTTGTCGAGGATGTGTTTTCCCGTCGGGCCGACGAGTTCCTGAAGGAAAAATCCGATCTTTTGGTCAGTGATTTTGTACGCGCTGAATTCGCATCCGTAATGGGACGCCTCTTCCGCACGAAAGAGCTCACCTTGACCAAAGCGGAAAGCGCTCTCCAAGCCTTCGATGAATGGACAGGCAAGAATACGGCGTTGGTTGAGATGCGCACATATGACATCCGGGCCGCGGAAGATTTTCTGCGCACCTTTGGGCTCGGGCTGCGCGCTCCGGATGCAATCAACATAGCGATTGCGCGACGGATGGGCGCGGAGCTTGCCACATTCGATAAGAAAATGGCGCAAAGCGCGCGGAAACTTGGCATTTCCGTTGCCAAGGTTTGATAGATTGGCCGTATGACTCACTCCGACCCCACCGCCCTCAAACGCGCCGCCGCCGCCAAGGCTCTGGAATATGTCGAAGACGGCATGAAGCTCGGGCTGGGCACGGGCTCGACGGCCGAGGCCTTCCTCGATCTCCTGGCCGCGCGGGTTCGCGGCGGGCTGAAGGTGACCGGCGCGCCCACCTCGCTGCGCACGGCCGAAAAGGCGCGCACGCTCGGCTTAACATTGGATGAGCTCGACAAGCTCGCCCCCCTCGATCTCACCATCGACGGCGCCGACGAGGCCGACCGCGCGCTCGATCTCATCAAGGGCGCGGGCGGCGCGCTGCTGCGGGAAAAGATCGTGGCGGCCTCGTCCAAAAAGATGATCGTGATCGCCGACAGCTCCAAGCTGGTCGAACGGCTGGGCAAATTTCCCTTGCCCGTCGAAATCGTTCCCTTCGGCCAGGGCACGACGCGCGCGCGCATCCGAAAGGCGCTCGCCGAATTCGGCTATGCCGATCCGAAAATCGATTTGCGCATGAAGGATGCAAATCCCTACCGCACCGACGGCAACAATTTCATCTATGATTGCGCGCTCGGTTCCATCGGCGATGCGCCCGCGCTTGGCTCGGCGCTTTCGCAAATTCCCGGCGTCGTCGAACACGGGCTTTTCATCGGGCTTGCCACGATGCTCATCGTCGCGCGTGACGAGGGCGTGGAAGTGATCGAGAAATGAGCTACGATTTCGATCTCTTCGTCATCGGCGGCGGTTCGGGCGGCGTGCGGGCGAGCCGGATGGCGGCGGGCCATGGCGCGCGCGTCGCCATCGCGGAGGAATACGGCTTCGGCGGCACCTGCGTCTTGCGCGGCTGCATTCCCAAGAAGCTCTTCGTCTATGCGAGCCATTTCGGCGAGGATTTCGAGGATGCCGCGGGCTTCGGCTGGACGGTGCCGGCGCGCAAATTCGACTGGAACGTTCTTATCGCCAACAAGAACAAGGAAATCGCGCGCCTCGAAGATCTCTATCGCGACAATGTGATGAAAGCCGGCGTCGAGATCTTCATGGAGCGCGCGGAATTCGCGGATCCCCACACCGTCGAGCTGAAAACCTCGGGCCGGCGCATCACCGCCGAGCGCTTCCTCATCGCCACGGGCGGGCGGCCCTCGCGCGATCTCGGCGCCTGCACGGGCGCCGAACATTGCATCACCTCGAACGAGGCGTTTTATCTGGAGAAACTTCCCCGGCGCATCGTGGTGGTGGGCGGCGGCTATATCGCCGCCGAATTCGCGCATATCTTCCACGGCCTCGGCTCGGACGTGACGCTGCTCTATCGCCGCGACAAGGTCCTGCGCGGCTTCGACGAGGACATGCGCGACGCCTTCACCGAGAGCACGAAGCGCCGCGGCATCCGCATCCTCTGCAACCGCAATCTCGCGCGCATCGACAGGCGCGGCGGCGAAATCTTCGCCATCACCGATCATCGCGAAATGCTGGAGACCGATGCCGTCATGATCGCCATCGGCCGCGATCCCAACACGGAAAATCTCGGCCTCGAAAAAGCGGGCGTCGAATTGGGCGCGCATGGCGAGGTGAAGGTCGATCGCACCTCGCAAACGAGCGCGGCCCATATCCATGCCATCGGCGATGTCACCGACCGCCTCGCGCTGACGCCGGTCGCGATCCACGAAGCCATGTGTTTCGTGCGCACGGTCTATGAAGGGATTCCAAGCGAGGTGAATCACGATCTCGTGCCCACCGCCGTCTTCACCCAGCCGGAAATCGGCACGGTCGGCCTCACCGAAGACGAAGCGCTGAGGCGCGGCCATCATATCGATGTCTACAAATCCTTCTTCCGCCCGCTGAAACACACGCTGTCGGGCCGCGACGAGCGCGCGCTCTTCAAGCTGATCGTGGATTCGAAGACGGATCGGATTCTGGGCTCGCACATCTTCGGCTTCGACGCCGCCGAGATCACGCAGATGGCGGCGGTCGCGCTCAAGATGGGCGCGAAAAAATCCGATTTCGACGCCACCATTGCGCTCCACCCCACCGCGGCGGAGGAACTGGTGACGATGCGGGGGAAGAGCTATTCGAAGGCGCCGTAGCACGCTTCAAGCATATCGCCTATCTCCGACTTCGCTATAACGGTATTATGGATTTCTAGTCATTATAGAGATTTCCAAAATGACCACTGCCTTTTATGGCGCAAAGCAAAAAATTTTACGCGCGCCACCACATCGCTGAGGCAAGAGATGCGATAGATTCATTTCTGGATTTCTCTTGTCGTGAGATGACTCGCTAAATTAACGCTGGCGCATAGGGCCATATATGAAGGAAACTAATTCGATGAAAAAGGCAAAGAAGAATCCACATATCGGCACCGCCCTTGATAATTTCCTCAAGGAAGACGGCACCTATGACGAGATCACGGCGCTCGTCACCGAGGAGAAAGCCGAATGGCAACGCGGCACTGGTGGTGCTGCGGAGGGCGGCAAGCTTATCCCCGCCGCCCGCACCTGAGATAATATGCTTCCGCGAGTGCCCACCGATCCCTGCGGGGGGAGGGGGGGTAGGCGGAATCCGAAAAACGAATATGGAGTGTGGAATGGCAGGGGGTACCCCTCCCGTTTTCCGAGGTTCGGGTTCCGTCTTCGTGGAAAAGGCCAGCAAATCCAAGGAGCTTCTCGTTCACCACGGCCAAGCGCCGCACTGGCATTGGCGCGCCCCTTTGCGTATATCCACGAGCAGATTGAAGGAGTTGCCCTTGGCCCAGGCCTGGAGCCCGCAAAGCTGGCGCGCAAAGCCGATCCGCCAGGTGCCGGATTATCCGGACAAACAGGCATTGGGGGCCGTGGAGACGCGGCTTTCGACGCTGCCCCCGCTCGTCTTCGCGGGCGAGGCGAGGAGCCTCATGGCGGCTCTCGGCGATGTGGCGGAAGGCAAGGCGTTCCTGCTTCAGGGCGGCGATTGCGCCGAGAGCTTCGCCGAGTTCAGCGCCAACAATATCCGCGACACATTCTGTGTTTTCCTCAGCATGGCGACGGTGCTCACCTTCGCCGCGGACGTGCCGGTGGTGAAGGTCGGCCGCATCGCAGGCCAGTTCGCCAAGCCGCGCTCCGAAGACATGGAGACGCGCGGCACGCAGACGCTGCCCTCCTATCGCGGCGACATCATCAATGGCGAGGATTTCAATTCGCAAGCCCGTGTGCCCGATCCCAAGCGTATGCTGGAAGCCTATTTCCAGGCGGCCGCCACGGCCAATCTCGTGCGCGCCTTCGCCACCGGCGGTTACGCCGATCTGAAGCGCGCGCGCGCCTGGTATCTCGATCATCATCATCCCGATCTCGAAGCGCGCTATCGCGAAGTGGTGGACAAGATCGACGAAGGCGTGGAATTCCTGCGCACGTTCCAATTGGCCGATGCCGTGCGCCAGCGCACGTCGCGCGTCGATTTCTATTTCAGCCACGAGGCGCTGCTGCTTCCCTACGAACAGGCGCTGACGCGCAAGGATTCGATCACGGGCGACTGGTACGCCACCTCCGGCCACATGATCTGGATCGGCGACCGCACGCGCCAGCTCGACGGCGCCCATGTCGAATTCTGCCGCGGCGTGAAGAACCCCATCGGCCTCAAATGCGGGCCGAGCCTGAGCGAGGACGAATTGCTCAAGCTCATCGCCGCGCTCAATCCGGAAAACAAGCACGGCCGTCTCACGCTCATCTGCCGCTTCGGCGCCGACAAGATCGCGGAGAAACTCCCGCGCCTGATCGCCGCGGTGAAGCGCGAAGGCGCGAGCGTCGTGTGGTCGTGCGATCCCATGCACGGCAACACGATCAAATCGGCCGTCGGCAAGAAGACGCGCGTCTTCGACCGCGTGGTCAACGAGGTGCAGAGCTTCTTCCGCATCCACCGCGCCGAAGGCACCCATGCCGGCGGCGTGCATCTGGAAATGACGGGCCAGGACGTGACCGAATGCGTGGGCGGCGCGCAGGCGATCACCGACGAGGATCTGTCCGACCGCTATCAGACGGCCTGCGATCCGCGCCTCAATGCCAGCCAGGCGCTCGAGCTCGCTTTCCTGATGGCGGAGGGTTTGCGCGCCGAGCGCTTCGGGGCGGCGCTTGCGCTCCAGCCGCACAAGGCCTGCGGCCAATCTCAGCCGCGACAGCGCCGAGCCGAGGAAAATGAAAGCGAGCACCCAGGTGAAGGCGCTCGCAAACGCGCGCGCGCCGTCGAGC
>DATIZS010000316.1:0-5371 GCA_035516955.1 Rhizomicrobium sp. | reverse complement strand
GATGGCGAGGAATACGGATTGCTGGGCGCGGCGGCCTTTCTCGACCAGCCGAACTATCGCGACATGGTGGGCACGGTGATCAACGTAGAGGCGCGCGGCAGCACGGGCCCGAGCCTCCTTTTCCAGACAAGCCCGGGCGATGCGCGGCTGATCGAGCTCTATGCGAAGAACGTGAAGCAATATGCGACGAGTTCGGTCTACGACGAGATCTATCATTATCTGCCCAACGACACCGATCTGACGCTGTTCATCGACGACGGATTGACCGGATATAATTTCGCTTTCGTCGGCAAAGTCGCCGATTATCACACGCCGCTCGATACGTTGAAGAACCTCAGCCTCGTCACGCTGCAGCAGCATGGCGACAACATGCTGGGGCTCGAGGCCGCGCTGGAGCAAACCGATTTCGCCAAGCTCAAAGGCGGCAACGACATCTATGCCGATTTTTACGGCTATGTTCTGCCGCGCATGCCGGCGGGCTGGGCGCTTCCGGTTTCCGTCGTCGTGTTCCTCATGATCGCGGCATCGGCCTGGCTGTCGCGCGGCCCGCCGATGAACTGGCGCCAGCGGCTTTCCGCGATCTCCATGCCGCTCGTTCTCTTGATCGGCACGACGGTCGCGGGCTTCGCGCTTTATTATCTCGCAGAGAGCATCAACGGTTCGTCCGATCCGTCCTACGCCCATCCGCTGGCGTTGCGTATCGCATTCGCGCTCGGCGTTTGGGGCATGGTGATGTTGATCGCGCCGATGGCGCGGCGCATATCGGCGAATGTGGTCTGGCTGTGGTTCGCAGGGCTTTCGATCGTCGTCTCCCTTTTCCTCACGGGCTTTGCGCCATATTTCCTGTTTCCCGCCATCGTTGCGGCGGTTCTGCTGCTTGCCACCTCGCGCAGTCCGAAGCTCCGGCCCTGGGCGCTTGTGATTTCCGCCTTGCCCGCGCTCGCGCTCTGGATCGGTTTCGTGGCGCAGGGCGAAATGCTGATGGGGCTCGCGGTTCCTCCTTTATTCACGGTGCCCGCCACCTTCGGATCGCTCGTCCTGGTCCCGTTGCTTCCCGAACTTTCGCGAGCCCAATGGCGAGCCTCGCTCGGCATGTCGTTCGGCGTGGCCTTGGTCGCCGCGGTGATCGCCGGCTTGCAGTCCGCCTATAGCGAAACCTGGCCGCAGCGCCTCAACATCAATTATGTCGAAGACCATGTTCACAACCGCGCGTTATGGGCCGTCGACGCGCGCGCGCCATTGCCGCAATCGTTGCGCGCCGCCGCGAAATTCGGCGCCGAGCCGGAGGAGCCTTATCCCGGCGCGTTCACCGAAGCCTATCTGGCGCCCGCGGGCGCGATGCGTTTCGCTCCGCCGTCGGCTGAGGTGACGGCGCAAGGACGCGGACATGTGACGATCCATCTGCAAGGCTCGCCGCAAACATCGCAGATGTATGTCATCGTGCCGAAATCGGCCGGGCTCGTCACCTTTTCCATCGGCGGCAAATATTTCACCGCGCCTTCCGCATGGGAGAAATTCGATCAGATCCTGATCGGCTGCATGACGCCCGATTGCCGCAACGCGACACTGACGCTCGATCTTTCGTCGAAAAAATCCGTGACGCTGATGCTTGCCGAACGCCGCGCGGGCCTGCCGCCATTCGGCAAATTCCTCATCGATGCACGGCCAAAGACCGCCGTTCCGTCGCAACTGGGCGACGGGACGTTCATCCTCTCCGCCGTGAAGGTGCCCTAGCGCTCACACATCCACTTCCTTCGCGAATTGCGCATTCTCCTGAATGAACTGGAAGCGCAGCTCCGGTTTCTTGCCCATGAGACGCTCGACAAGATCGTCGGTGTCCTCGCGCGTGTCGTCGCCGACCTCAACGCGCACCAGCGTGCGCGCGCCGGGCTTCATCGTGGTCTCTTTCAATTGGGCCGGCATCATCTCGCCGAGCCCCTTGAAACGGGAGATGTCGACTTTCGCGTTCGCCTTGAATTCGGATTTCAGCAATTTCTCGCGGTGGGCGTCGTCGCGGGCATAAACGGTCTTTCCGCCATGGGCGAGGCGATAGAGCGGCGGCATGGCGAGAAAGAGATGCTTATTCGAGATGAGCTTCGGCATTTCGCGATAGAAGAAGGTGAGAAGCAGCGAAGCGATATGCGCGCCGTCCACGTCTGCGTCGGTCATGACGATGACGCGCTCGTAGCGCAGATCGTCGTCGCGATATTTCGAGCCCGTGCCGCAGCCCAGTGCCTGGACGAGATCGGCCAGTTCCTGATTTTGCGCAAGCTTGCCCGCGCCCGCGCTCGCCACGTTCAGGATCTTGCCGCGCAAAGGCAAGATGGCTTGCGTGCTGCGGTCGCGCGCCTGTTTGGCCGAGCCGCCGGCGCTGTCGCCTTCGACCAGGAAGATCTCGGTTCCGCTTGGCGCATCGCGCGTGCAATCGGCGAGCTTGCCGGGCAGGCGCAGTTTTCGCGTCGCGGATTTCCGCTGCGTTTCCTTTTCCTGTTTGCGCTTAAGGCGGTCGTCGGCCTGATCGATGACGAAATTGAGCAGCCGGTCGGCTTCCGCCGGGCTTTCGGCCAGCCAGTGATCGAAATGATCGCGCATGGTGTTTTCGACGAGGCGCTGCGCATCGGGCGTCGAAAGCTTCTCCTTCGTCTGTCCCTGGAATTCCGGCTCGCGAATGAAGACCGACAACACCGCGCAGGCCGCCGCCATCACGTCGTCGGGCATGATGAGCTGGGTCTTGCGATTGTTCACGCGTTCGCCATGCGCGCGCAGGCCCTTGGTCAGCGCATTGCGCAGGCCCTGTTCATGCGTGCCGCCCTGTGGCGTGGGGATCGTGTTGCAATAGGAATGCAGGAACGGATCGGCTTCCGGCGCCCATGTAATCGCCCATTCGACCGCGCCCCCTCTTGATTTATCATGGCCTTTGTTTTCGGTGCGGCCCGAAAAGTCGCGCTGGCTGACGGTCTCGCGTTCGCCGATTTCGCTTTTGAGGAAATCGAGCAGGCCGCCCGGGAATTTCAGCGTATCTTCGGCCGGAGTCGTGCCGCTTTTGATGAGCGCGGCATCGCAAGACCAGCGAATCTCGACGCCGCGGTAGAGATAGGCCTTCGAGCGCGCCATGCTGTAGAGGGCTGCCGGCGAGAAATGCGTCTCCTTGCCGAAAATCTGCGCATCGGGCTTGAACGACACGATGGTGCCGCGCCGGTTGACCGCGCCGGCATCCTTGAGCTTCGTCACCGCTTTGCCGCGCTCGAAGCGCATCTTGTGCGAGCGCTTCTCGCGCGCGACGTCGACTTCCATCCATTCCGACAGCGCGTTGACGACGGACGCGCCCACGCCGTGCAAGCCGCCGGAGGTATCGTAAACTTTTCCGCCGAATTTTCCGCCCGCATGCAGCGTGGTCATGATGATTTCGAGCGCCGATTTGTTCTCGAACTTGGGATGGGGATCGATCGGGATGCCGCGGCCGTTGTCGCGCACGGTCAGCACGTCGCCGGGCTGAAGTTCGATCTCGATGCGGGTCGCATGTCCCGCCACCGCTTCGTCCATGGCGTTGTCGAGGATCTCGGCCGCCAGATGATGCAGCGCCCGCTCGTCGGTGCCGCCGATATACATGCCGGGCCTGCGCCGCACCGGCTCGAGGCCTTCCAGAACCTCGATATCCTTTGCGGTATAGCCCTTGGAGGGGGCCGATGCCGTGTCGAAAAGGTCGGGCGATTTTGCCATGTGACTTCCGCCGAATCGTGGTGAATGCAAATTAACGGAACCTTCGGGTTTACACATCCCGCATCGAATTGGAACGAGTTTTTTAACCCGCGGCCGCTAGCCTGCAACTGGGGCGAATTGCCGGATGCCGCGTGCGTTCGGGTGCGTGCCTCGCGGGACCTTAGGATGACGGCGGAAACCATCACCGAGACACCGGTCAAGGCCGAGTATTCGCGGATGTTGCAGGCGCGCCTCGACATGGTCGTGGCGCAACTGCCCATTGCCGCGTGGCTCAATCCGGGCTGGGCGCTGGTCTCCGTCGTTCCGTACCTGGGAATGTTTCCGGCGCTGGGCAACATCGCGCCGTGGCGGCTCGCCGCGGCCATCGGGCTGCATCTCATCAACAGTTTCCTCGCCAACGTCCTTTACCGCCAATACCGCCGCGATCCTCTGGATACGCGGATGTGGTTCCGCAAGCTGACCGCCTTTCAATCCATGATCGGCATGAGCTGGGGCGCCATGGTCTGGCTGTTGTGGGAACCCGGTAACGCGATCAACCATATCGCGATCCTGGCGCCCATCGTCGCCGTGCTCTGGGCCTATGCGTCTTCGCGCGTGATGCATATCGCGATCTATGCGGCGGGCGTGGGGCCGACGGCGGTGCTGGCGATGGCGCGCTTCCTCACCGATCCAAGCGGCATCGCCTGGCCCACGGTCACGATGTTCCTCCTCACGCTCATCTACACCTTCATCCAGGCGCTCGGCGCCGCGCGCCAGGTCGAGATCATGCTGCGCACGCGCTTCGCCAACGACGATCTGACCAATGCGCTGCGCGAAACCCGCGACGAGGCGCTGAAAAAGCGCTTCGAGGCGGAAGCGGCGAACGCGTCGAAGACCACCTTCCTCGCCAATATGAGCCATGAGCTGCGCACGCCCTTGAACGCCATTCTGGGCTTCTCCGACATCATCGCCAACGAGACCTTCGGACCCGTGGGCACGCCGCGCTACCGCGAATATGCGGGCGACATCAACGCATCGGGCACGCATCTGCTCGCCATCATCAACGACATCCTCGACATCGCCAAGATCGAATCCGGCAAGATGGAGGTCGAGCCGCAACTCCTCAATCCCAGGCTCACCATCCAGAGCGCGCTGCGCGTGCTGCTCGTGCGCGCGCGCGAGAAGCGCCAGAACATGCAGGTCGCGATCGCCGACGACGTGGCCGACGTCTTCGCCGACGAGCGCGCCTTCAAGCAGATCGTCATCAATCTCGGCACCAATGCCGTCAAGTTCACGCAGGAAGGCGGCGAGATCGTCATCTCCGGCCGGCGCATGGCCGACGGCGGATTCGAACTCTGCATTTCCGACAACGGACCGGGCATTTCGCCCGCCTTGCTCGATCGCATCTTCACGCCCTTCAACCAGATCGACAATCGCTATAACCGGCAGGAAGGCGGCACGGGGCTCGGCCTTTCGCTGGTGCGCGGGCTCGCCGAGCTTCACGGCGGGCGCGCTTGGATCGAAACCGAGATCGGTCAGGGCGTGCGCGCCCATGTCGTCTTTCCGCCCGCCAAGGCCGCGCCCCCGCAATTTCAGGGCCTGCGCGCCACCGCCTAATCGTCAATTTCAAGCAAATTTTAGGATTGGGCCTTTACCATTCGCCGGGCTGAAT
>DATIZS010000315.1:0-7964 GCA_035516955.1 Rhizomicrobium sp. | reverse complement strand
GATGGCGATCTCGAAGCCGCCCGGCCGGCAGGCCACCTTGGCGCAATACGAGGCCGGATAAGACATCGGGGTCACGACATCGGCGGCATAGGCTGCCGAGGCAAGCGCCAGCGCGGCCAAAATCGTTAATACCCCCCGGTGCATGGTGACTACCCTTCAGGCCCCGATTGGGATAGTAACGCCGCAACGCAAGAGTGGAAATCGCCCATGCGCACCGCAACCGTCGAACGCAAGACGCGGGAGACCGAGATCGCCGTCTCGCTCGACCTGGACGGCACGGGCGTGTCCGATATCGACACCGGCATCGGCTTCCTCGACCACATGCTCGACAGCTTCTCGCGCCATTCGATGATCGACCTCAAGGTGCGCGCGAGCGGCGATTTGCATGTCGATTTCCATCACACCACCGAAGATACCGGCATCGTCATCGGAAATGCCGTGAAGAAGGCGCTGGGCGATTTCGGAGGGATTGCGCGCTTCGGCGCCGCCCTCATCCCCATGGACGAAACGTTGACGCGCGTTGCCGTCGATGTGTCGAACCGGCCTTATCTGATCTGGCGCGTGGACGTTCCCAAGCCGAAACTCGGCGAGATGGACACCGAACTCTTCAAGGAATGGTTCCAGGCTTTCGCGCAACACGCCGGCATCTGCCTGCATGTCGAAAATCTCTACGGCACCAACAGCCACCACATCGTGGAGAGTTGCTACAAGGGGCTCGCGCGCGCGCTGCGCGAGGCGATTTCGCCCGACGAGCGGCTGGAAGGTGCGGTCCCCTCGACCAAGGGACGGCTCTCGGAAAGCGAATAGGGACGGGTCAATAGTGACGTTGGCGTCACTTTCATTGACTTTTCGTCTTTCCAGCGCATATTGAACGGACCGCATCCAGCCGGAGTGACGCTCGTGGTCCAGATCACCAAAGACAACGCCTATGACGCCGTGGCGCCCGACGATTTTCCGGCGATGCTGGAGGTGGAGCGTTACGGCAGGCGCTCGACCGCGTTCGACAAGATCATCTCGGCTACGCACGAGCATTTCTGGGATCCGCTCGACAAGAAATATATCGATTTCAGCGAGCCCTTCGATCCGGAAGCCAATCAGATCCTGCCCGACGAATTCTTCCCCGTGTTCAAGACGCGCGTGGGCGAGAAGATGACGCAAGCCCAGAAGGTGAAATTCGCGAGCCAATCCACGCGCTGGCAGATTTCCGGAATCCTGCATGGCGAACAGGGCGCGCTCGCGCTTTCGGCTTCGCTCTGCCACATCCTTCGCGATCCGGGCGCGCAGGAATACGCCGCCAACCAGACGCGCGAGGAAGCGCGCCACGTCACCGGGTTTTCGTCCTACATCAAATCGCGCTGGGGCTCGCCGCTGCCGGCCGGCAAGACGCTTTCCTCCTTGCTGACGGAAATCGTGCTCGCACCGGAAGTCTATAAGAAGATCATCGGCATGCAGATGCTGGTGGAGGGCTTGGCCATGGGTGCCTTCGCCACGCTCTATCAGAAATCCCACGATCCGCTGCTGGTGAAGCTTTGCCAATTGGTGATGACCGACGAAGCCTTTCATCACAAATTCGGAAAGATCTGGGCCGACCGCACGATCCCGAAGCTCTCGCCGGAAGAACACAACATCGTGGAGGATTGGGCGGCGCAGTGCTTCCAGACGCTGCTCTTCAATCTCATCAATCCCGAGCAGATGCAGGTCGTCTATGACAGCGTCGGCATCGACTGGCGCGAGGCGATGGAAGCGTTCCGCGAAGCCTTCGGCGACGAACAGCGCCGCGAGCAGATGAAGCAATCGGCCAATATCTTCCGCGTGCTGGTCAAGACGCTTCTCAAGGCGGGCATCATCACCGATCGCACGCGCCACTACTACGCTCTCTATGTCAACATGGACGAGCTGAAGAGCGAAGGCGATCGCATGGTGGGCGACGATATCGCCGAGGAAGGAATCAAATTCCTCCAGACCATCAATTTCGGAGATGTGTCGCGCGGGCGCTCGCTTCTCGCGGCGGAGTAAGCGTTCGACCGCCGCTTTCGTTGACATTCCGCGCACCCGGCGCATAGTGATTGCGGCGCTCGGCGGAGCAACGCCCGTGGTCCAGATCACCAAGGACGATGTCTACGACGCGGCCGACCCGCGCGATTTTCCGGCGATGCTCGAAGTGGAGCGCTACGGCAACCGCTCGAACGCCTTCGACAAGATCATTTCGGCCACGCACGCCCATTTCTGGGATCCGCTCGACAAGAAATATATCGATTTCTCCGAGCCCTTCGATCCCGAGACGCAGCAGATCCTGCCCGACGATTTCTTCCCGATCTTCCAGACGCGCATCGGCGCCAGGATGACGCCCGCGCAGAAGGTGAAATTCGCGAGCCAGTCGACGCGCTGGCAGCTTTCGGGAATCCTGCATGGCGAGCAGGCGGCGCTGGCGCTCTCCGCATCGCTCTGTCACATCCTGCGCGATCCGGGCGCGCAGGAATATGCCGCCAACCAGACGCGCGAAGAGGCGCGGCATGTTTCCGCCTTCGCCGCCTACATCAAATCGCGCTGGGGCTCGCCGCTTCCCGTGGGCCAGACGCTCGGCGCGCTTCTCACCGAGATCGTGCGGGCGCCGGAGGTCTACAAGAAGATCATCGGCATGCAGATGCTGGTCGAGGGTCTGGCGATGGGCGCGTTTTCGCTGCTCTACCGCGCCTCGAACGACCCGCTTCTGACGAAGCTCTGCCGGCTGGTGATGACCGACGAAGCCTTCCATCACAAATTCGGAAAGATCTGGGCCGACCGCACGATCCCGAAACTCACGCGCAAAGAACACGACATCGTGGAGGACTGGACCGCGAAATGCTTCCAGACGCTGCTTTTCAATCTCATCAATCCGGAACAGATGCAGTTTGTCTATCACAGCGTGGGCATCGACTGGCGCGAGGCCACGGCGGCGATCGCGGATTCCTTCGGCAACGAGAGGCTTCGCAAACTGACCGATCGATCCCCCGGCCTCCTGCGCGCGCTGCTGTTGAGCGATCCTTACCGCCGCGTGCTCGTCAAGACGCTGCTCGACGCCGGCATCATCACCGACCGGACGAAACGGTTCTACGCGATGTGCGCCGATCTGAACGCGCTGCGCAGCGAAGGCTCACGCATGGTGGGCGACGATATCGCGGAGGAAGGCATCAAATTCCTGCACACGATCAACACCGGCGGTTCGGTTCTGGCGGCGGAGTAAATTCACTGTCATCCCGGAAATGCGCATCAGCGCATTATCCGGGACCCACCGGGATGCTTTCTCCGTGGGTCCCGGGTCTCGCGTTGCTCGCCCGGGATGACAGGAATTATTTCAACACCGACCGGAACGCGCCGTCCCAATCGGTGCCGGGCGGGTTCTTTTCCCAATAATCGATGCGCGCCAGATGCAGATCGTACAATTTCTGGCTGGCGCCGGAGAGCTGGCGGCACTGCGCGATCAGCCCGCGCGCTTTTTCCCATTGCTGGGTGCGCAGCGACTGGAAGATGTGATCGTGGAAGGTGGCGAGCGCGCGGAATTTGGGCGAGGCGCGCACCAGCGGATTTCCCAGCATCGCATAGAGCTTCACCGGCTCGTCATGGGCGCCGATGGCGGTGAAATCGACTTCGAGGAAGGCATAGCCGCGCTCGGCGCTCTTGCGCGTTTCGTCGCTCACCACGATGGCCGGACCGTATTGCGCCGACACATCGCGGATGCGCTCGGCGAGGAAGGTGCAATCGCCGGTGACGGAATAGGTCGTGCGTCCGCGCGCGCCGAAGCCGCCCGCGATCGCGGGGCCCGTGGAGATGCCGATGCCGATTTCGATGGCGTCGAAGGCGGTGCCGTCGCCACGCCGTTCATGCGAAAGCTGCTCGTTCACTTCGGCGAGCGCCACCGTCATGCGGCTTGCCGCTTCGCAGGCGTGGATCGCGTGTTCGGAATCGTCGAGCGGGGCGTTCCAATAGGCGGTGAAGCCTTCGCCCGTGACGCCGTCGACCATGGCGCCGTTGCGGATCGCGATATCGACGAGCGGGCGCAGCACAGCACCGATCATGCGGGTGAAACTCGCCGGATCGTCGGCGAAGCTGCCGGCCAGCGCCGCATAGCGCCTGATGCCGCAGGAAAGGCAGGTTACGGTGCGCGTTTCGCCCTCGAGTTTCAGGAGCGCGGGGTTGCGCGCGATCCGGTCGAAGCCCGCGGCCGGAAGCGCGTCGGAGAAGGAGCGGCGCAAGACATTGCGCGTGCGCGCGATCTCGTAGCTGCGCGCGGAAAGCCCGCCCATGAACACCAGCGCAAGCGCAATCGTGGGATTGAGCGAATCGAGCAGCAGATGCGAATTGACGAAGAGCGACCAGGTGAAGATCTGCGCGGCCGCGATCGCCGCCGCCGTCATCAGCCCCGCCCACATTGCATTGGTGCGCGCGAACAGGAGCACGATCACGATGCCCATGATGGCGACGAAGATGAGGATCGCGGGCGTGCCCGAGACGGGCTTGAGCGCATTGCCGAGCAGGATGTTCTCCATCGCCTCGGCGCGCAGGCTGGCCGCGCTCTGCGGGCCGATGGGCGTCTGCACGGTTTCGTCCGGCGCGGCGATGAAAACGATGGCGCCTTTGAGCGCATCGGCGCCGAGCTCGCCCGCATCCAGCGCCGCGGCCGAAATGTGGCGCGCATCCTGATGACCGGCGAAATAAATCTCCATGGCGCCGCTCGGCCGCGTGGGAACGGAGAGATTGCCGGCGCCGATTGCGGATATGACGGTTTTCTCGTTGAGACCCGGCACGCCCGTATCGGCGGTACGGATTTCCGTGTTGGCCGCGCCCTCGGCCAGACGCATGACCTCGGCTTCGAGCGAGGGCACGAGCGTTCCATCCATCTTGAGGATCAAAGGCAGCGCGCGCACCTTGCCGTCCGCATCGGGGATCAGATTGAGCGCGCCGGTCCCCTCGCTCGACGCCTCGAATTTGGCGAGCGGCTGGGTGGCGCCGGAGAATTCGGCGACCGGCGAAAGCACCTGCGCATTGCCGTCGAAGGCGATCGGCGCCTTGAGCGCGAGCGTGCGCGCGCCCGGCTCGCCGTCCAGCGTGAAACCCGTCACGGTCGGAATCGCCTTCATGGCGGAAGCGAGCGTATCGTCGGCCGAGGCCAGATGTTCGAGCGCATTGCGCGCGGCGTCGCTCGCCGGCCCGGGCGGAAGGCTCGCCGCAAAGCGCTGCGGCGAAGTCGCATCGGCGGCATCGAGCGGCAGCGCGAATGCGGCCACGGCCGCGCCCTCTCTCCTGAGATCGATCGCGAGTTTCGCAAGCACCCCATGCGGCCATGGCCAGGGCCCGAAGCGCGCCACGCTCGCCTGGTCCACGTCGAGGATGCGCACCGTGAATCCCGACGCTGACGTGTCGCGATAGGCGCGCGGATGGGCATATTGATAGGAGTCGAATTCGACGTCGGCGAGATGGGTCGCGATCCCGCCCATATCGAATGCAATGATCGCCAGCGCCGCCACGAGAATGGCAAGCGGCAACGCCCAGATCGCAAGAGGCCTTGCCCCGACTTTCATTTATTTCAGCGCGCCCCGTGAGACGACGCACTCTAGCACGGCAAACGGGCTCAATTGGAAGATGGTCTGCACTCGGAGCAAATGCCGGAAATCTCGACCGTTTCGCGCTGCACCGCGAAACCGGCTGAGCGCGCGGCATCGTCCAGCGCTGTGACGAGTGGGTCATCGTCGATCTCGGCGGCGCGCCCGCATCGCGTGCACAAAAGAAAATGCGAGCGGTGCGGCCGCGCGGGCGAAAAACAGCCGACATAGGCGTTGAGCGAATCGATCCTGTGAACGAAGCCCTGCGCGAGCAGGAAATCGAGCGCGCGATAGACGATGGGCGGCTGGGGCCTTTCCGGCGAAAGCTCCTTCAGCACGTCATAGGCGCCCATGGGCCGGTGACTTTCCAGAACGATCTCGAGCACGCGGTGCCGGAGCGGGGTCAGGCGCACGCCACGGCTCGCCGCCAAAGCTTCGGCGGCTTCGAGCGCCGACGAGCGGCAGCTTTGATGGTCATGCGTTCGGGGGAGAGCATTCTTCATGTTGAACGCTGCCTCGCAATCGTGCGCGCGAGAAGAATCCGCGCCATTTCGCCGCCCGAAAGCGTTGCGAGCTGGTGCGACGCCAATCCTTCGCAGCCGACGCGCGCAACTGCGGTGCGCGCATCGCCGCCGTAAAGCGCGAGGAAACGGCCGGCCGTGATCGGAAGGCTGGTATCACGCAGAAAATGCTGCGGCACATAGCCGATCCGAAGTCCGGGCTTCAGCCGGACCGTGCCCTCATGCCGCATGAGCCCCGGCAGCGCCTTGATCAGCGTCGTTTTGCCCGAGCCGTTGGGTCCGATCAGCACCACGATTTCGCGCGGTTCGACGGCCAGGCTGACCCGGTCCTGGATGGAGCTCACGCCCAGATCGGCGGCTTGGAGAAGGCCTTCCATGAAGCATTGTTATAATATTACATTTCACTGGTAAATATTCTGACAAATCAGTGACGCCTCCGTCATTTTCCATTGCACAATGGCAATTTGTCACTTATCTTGTCGGCACAGATTTCCACCCAGCCGCCGGAGCCCGCGCCCATGGAAAATATCACCAAGGATCCCGCCTATAACGCCGTCGATCCCAACGATTTCCCCGCCATGCTGGACGTCAACCGCTATGGCGAGCGCTCGACCGCGTTCGACAAGATCATCTCGGCGACGCACGACCATTTCTGGGATCCGCTGGACGCCAAATATATCGACTTCAAGAAGCCCTTCGACATGGAGAAGGACTATCTCATCAATCCCACCGCCAATGCCGACCTGAAAACGGCCATCGCCGACAAGCTCGACGAGAAGGGCAAGATCAAGCTCGTCAATCTCGATACGTGGTGGGCGCTGTCTTCGATCCTGCACGGCGAGCAGGGCGCGCTCGCGCTTTCCGCCTCGCTCTGCCACATCCTTCGCGATCCGGGCGCACAAGAATATGCGGCGAACCAGACGCGCGAGGAAGCGCGTCACGTGACGGCGTTCTCGGCCTACATCAAATCGCGCTGGGGCAAGCCCAAGCAGGTGGGCCCCGCGCTCGGCAATCTGCTCAACGAACTCGTCTCCTCGCCGCTCGTGTGGAAGAAGATTATCGGCATGCAGATGCTGGTCGAAGGTCTTGCCATGGGCGCCTTCGCGACCTTCTTCAAGGAAACGCACGATCCGCTCATGAAGCAGCTCATGCAACTCGTGATGACGGACGAAGCTTTCCATCACAAATTCGGAAAGATCTGGGCCGACCGCACGATCCCGCATCTCAACAAGAAAGAACACGAGATCATCGAGGATTGGGCGTGGGAAGTGTTCCAGATCCTGCTCTTCAATCTCGGCTCGCCAGACCAGAAGGCGTGGATCTACGAAGCGGTCGGCCTCGACCCGCTGTGGTGCCAGCAGGCGTTCATGGAAGCCCTGACGGACGCCAACATCCGCACCGAGCTCCAGGAAGCCACCAACATCTTCCGCGTGCTCATCAAGACGCTGGTCAAGGCCGGCATCATCACCGATCGCACGCGCGGCAATTACGCGGCCTATATCGACATGGCCGAGCTTTATGCCGAAGGCGACCGCATGGTCGGCGACGACATCGCCGAGGAAGGCATCAAATATCTGATGAAGCTGAACGGCGGCACGCGCTTCGTCACGCCGGAATCGATCGCGGCGGAATAAATAACTTCCTCCCCCGTTTACGGGGGAGGAAAAGGAGGAGCGAATGGATACGAACATCACCAAGGATCCGGCCTACGACGCCGCCGATCCCGCCGATTTTCCGTCCATGCTCGATGTGGAGCGCTACGGACGGCGCTCCACCGCCTTCGACAAGATCATCTCGGCGACGCACGACCATTTCTGGGACCCGCTGGACAAGAAATACATCGACTTCAACCAGCCCTGGGATA
>DATIZS010000314.1:0-3403 GCA_035516955.1 Rhizomicrobium sp. | reverse complement strand
TCTGATCGAAGTCCACACGCGCGCCACCGCGCTCAGCGGCGCGCGCATGACGGCGGAACAGGACATCTATAGCGCCGGCCAGCTGTTGACTCGTGGTCAGGTGGAGGCCTGCATCATCGCGCTCACGGGCAAGCCGCGCCGCATTCCGCAGGAGATGCGCGACAAGCTTCAACCTTTCCTATTTGAAACAGCCACTTAACGCTTAACGTCAAAATTCGGCCACGTTCGGGTGCGGAAATTCTATGATTATCCGCGTTCGGCTCTATGGGGACAGGGCGCCAAGCGCCTAACGGGCTTTCGCGAAAGGGTCTGCTGATGAATTTATCGCGTTGGATCGCCGTGGGATTGACGGCGCTGGCTCTGTCGTTGATCGCGCCTGCTTTCGCGCAGTCCGCGCCGCAAGCGGCACCCACGGGGGGAACGACGCGGACGCAGGAACTTCCGCCCGCCGCCGCACCGACCACGACGGTCGACGTCACACCGACAAGCGGCGTGTCCGATGTCGCCGGCATTTCCGTCGTGTCGCTCTTCATGCGCGCCGATCCCATCGTGAAGGCGGTGTTCGTGCTGTTGCTGCTGGCGTCCTTGTGGTCGTGGACGATCATCATCAACAAGCTCGTGGCGCTGGCGTCGCTCAGGCGCCGCGCCGACAAGTTTGAGAAGGTGTTCTGGTCGGGACTCTCGCTGGACGAGCTCTACCAGCAATTCGCAAAGTCGGCGGATCATCCGATGTCGGCGGTGTTCATCTCCGCCTTGCGCGAATGGCGCCGCGCCTTCGAAGGCGGCGCGCCGCGCGAATCCATGCTCGCCGGCGTCAAGGAACGCATCGACAAGGCCATGGCGGTCACCATCCTGCGCGAGACCGACGGCGTGGAGAAGCAGCTCGGCTTCCTCGCGACTGTGGGCGCCACCGCACCCTTCGTCGGATTGTTCGGCACGGTGTGGGGAATCATGAACTCATTCTCGGCCATCGCCGCCCGGCATGACACGACGCTCGCGGTGGTGGCGCCCGGCATTGCAGAGGCCCTGTTCGCGACCGCGATGGGTCTGCTCGCCGCCATTCCCGCCGTCATCTTCTACAACAAGTTCGCCAACGACATCGGGCGCTACACCGGCCGGCTCGAAGGCTTCGCCGACGAATTCTCCGCGATCCTGTCGCGCCAGCTCGACGAGAAGGCGGCGCGCTGATGGCTCTGGCCATGAAACGCGTGGATCGCCGGGCCCGCCGCGGGCGCGTGCATCCGATGTCGGAGATCAACGTCACGCCCTTCGTGGACGTGATGCTGGTGCTGCTCATCGTGTTCATGGTGACGGCGCCGCTGCTGACCGTCGGCGTGCCCGTCGATCTGCCGAAGACCCGTGCGCAGGCGCTCGGCCAGGATCGCGAGCCCTTGTCGGTCACCATAAGGCGCAACAACCATATCTATCTGCAGAACACCGAAGTCACCGACGAGGAGCTCGTTCCGAAGCTCACCGCCATCGCCGCCAATGGCTACGACCAGCGCATCTTCGTGCGCGGCGACAAATCGGTCGACTACGGGCGGGTGATGGAAGTGATGGCCGAGATCAGTGCGGCGGGGTTCACCCATATCGGGCTTGTCACGGATGTCGCGAAGCCGCGCGATCGAAAATAGGATCTCGCTTGCTTCGCATGCGGGACGCATTTCGCCCTTCAGCCTGGCGGCGGCGATCCTTCTGCACGCGCTCATCATCATCGGCGCGCTCTTCACCTGGTCGCACAAGCTCGATCTCGTTACCGAGGAAGCGCCGGTCGTCCCCGTCGATCTCGTGACCATCGGCCAGAAGACCAACCTCAAGACGATCGTGAAAGAACAGCCCAAGGCGCCGCCGAAGGAAGAGGTGCAGCAAGCGCCGCCGGCGCCGCCGGTGGTTCAACCTCTGACCAAGCCCGAAGAGGCGCCCGACGAAGCCCCGTCCGAACCGATGGTCGCCAAGCCCGAGCCGCTTCCAACGCCGATCTTGAAGCCGCAGGCGCAAGCCAAGCCCCAACCGCCCAAGAAACAGCAATTCGACATCAACAACATCATGGCGCTGCTCAACAAGCAGCAGGCGCAGCCGTCGAGCGTGAAGAACGCGAAGACCGGGCCCAAGAACGTGAAGGGCTTCGGCGCGCAGGACGCGATGACCGCCGATCTGCAGGATGCGCTCAGAAGCCAGATCGCGCAGTGCTGGAGTCCGCCGGTCGGCGCGCCGCGCGCCCAGGACCTGATCGTGGATTTCGATTTGTTCCTGAACCCGGACGGATCGGTCGCACAGCCGCCACAATTGACTGGAGACTCGGTGAGCGCCGCCGCTAGCAATCCCTACACGCGCGCGGCCGCGGATGCAGCCAAGCGGGCGATCTACGAATGCGCGCCATACAAACTGCCATCCGACCGTTATAGCCAGTGGCGGGAGATCAATCCTTTCCACTTCGATCCGCGCCAGATGATGGGCCAGTAGAGACGGAGTACCAGATGAAGCGAATTTCACTCACCATCCTGGCCGTCATCGCCATGCTGTTCGGTGCGGTTCCCGCGTTTGCCCAGCTTCGCGTGGATGTGACGCAGGGCAATGTCCAGCCGCTTCCGATCGCCATCCCGGATTTCATCGGCGACCCCGCCGGCGCTCAGATCGCGGGCGTCGTGCGTGCCGATCTCGATCGCTCGGGTTTGTTCCGGCCGCTCGATTCCAAGTCCTTCATCGACAAGATCGCCGACGTGGACACGCCTCCGAACTTTGCCAATTGGCGCGTGATCAATGCCCAGGCGCTCGTCGCGGGTCAGGTCCAAATGCAGCCGGATGGAAGGCTGCGCGTCGATTTCCGTCTGTGGGACGTCCAAGCCGGGAGCCAGATGCTCGGTCTCAAATACTTCACGACGCCCGACAACTGGCGGCAAGTCGCACACATGGTATCGGACCAGATCTATCAGCGCGTGACCGGCGAAAAGGGCTACTTCAATTCCCGAATCGTCTTCATCGCGGAGTCGGGGCCGGCGCTGCATCGCGTCAAGCGTCTGGCGGTCATGGATGAGGATGGTGCCAATCCGAAATTCCTCACCAGCGGCAACTACCTGGTGCTGACGCCGCGCTTCAATCCGACGAATGGTTCGCAGATGATCGCCTACATGTCCTACATCGCGGGTAAGCCGCGCGTTTATCTGTTCGACATGGAGACGGGCAAGCAGGAGATGCTCGGTAACTTCCCGAACATGACGTTCTCCCCGCGCTTCTCGCCAGACGGCAACAAGGTCGTCATGGCGCTGGAGGAAGGCGGCAATTCGGACATCTATGTGATGGATCTCAGAACCCGCAGCGTCTCGCGGTTAACCACCGATCCCGCGATCGACGACGCGCCGTCCTATTCGCCGGACGGCACCCAGATCGCCTTCGAATCCGACCG